>JAHENE010000251.1 GCA_024643305.1 Thiobacillaceae bacterium
GACACGGCTTCGAAATAGGCGTCGGTCACGCTGATATTCAAGTGGGACAGCAAAGGAAACATGGCGAAGATCGGCAAGCCGGCCCATACCAGCGTAACCAGCAAGAAGCCGTCCTTGATGCGTAACTCCCGGCGGAAGGGGCGAAACCCGGCCCACAACAGCATCCCCGCCCCGCAAGTCAGCAGCAAATCCTTGACGAACAGGTGAAGGGTAGGTTCATTGTCGAGCCAAGAAACGGCCAACGGCAAAGTCAGCGTCAGCCCGAAAAGAAAGACAATGCCTCCAAGCACGTGGAGCAGGGAAAGCAGCGCTCTCATCAGAAGAAACCGAAGCCCACCTGGAAGATCTTTTCGACCTTGGGAATGATGCGCTTGTTGAGCACGAAAAGAATGGCGTGGTCTTCGGACTGAATCTGGGTGTCGTGATGGGCGATGATCACGTCATCACCGCGAATGATGGCGCCGATAGTGGCACCTTCCGGCAGCTTGATTTCCTCCATGCGCCGCCCGACCACCTTGGAGTTGCCGGCATCTCCATGCACAACGATTTCCAGGGCCTCGGCCGCGCCGCGCCTGAGCGAGTGCACCACCGCCATGTCGCCACGGCGGATTTTCGAAAGCAGCGGCCCAACCGTGGCCTGGGCCGGAGAAATGGCAACATCGATTTCCCCACCCTGCACCAGGTCGACATAAGCCGCGCGATTGATAAGCGCGATAACGCGGTGCGCGCCCAGCCTTTTGGCCAGAAGTGCGGCCATGATGTTGTCTTCGTCATCATTTGTCAGGGCGCAGAACACATCCATGTCCTGAATGTTTTCCTGGTCCAGCAGTTCCTCATCGGTGGCATCGCCCAGCAATACCAGGGTGCGATGCAATTCCGTACCCAGTTGGCTGCAGCGCTGCTTGTTGTGATCGATCAGCTTTACGTCATAACTGCGTTCCAGCGTTGCCGCCAGCCGCTTGCCGATATTGCCGCCACCAGCAATCATCACTCTGCGTACCGGGCGCTCCATCCTGCGAAGTTCGCGCATGACCGCAGGAATATCTTCCTTTCTGGCCAGGAAAAACACTTCATCACCCGGCTCAATAACGGTCGTGCCCTCCGGCACGATGCCCCGGCTTTTTCGAAAAATTGCCGCCACACGGCATTCCAGATTCGGCATGTGCTGGCGAATGACTCTCAGCTCATGGCCGACCAGCGGTCCGCCATGATAGGCGCGCACCGCCACAAGCCGCACCCGGCCATCGGCAAAGTCGAGCACCTGCAAAGCTTCGGGGTGTTCCACCAGACGATGCAGGTAATGCGTGATTTCCTGCTCCGGACTGATGGTGTGATCGACGGCGAAATGTTTGCTGGCCAGAGTTTCGCCTTCGTCGACTTCCTGCAGGTAGTCGGCCGCTCTCAGGCGGGCAACCCGGGTTGGCACGTTGAACTCGCTTGCGCTCAATTTGCAAGCAGCAAGATTCGTTTCATCGCTTTGCGTTACCGCGACCAGCATGTCAGCATCTTCTGCCCCGGCTCTTTTTAGAACAGACGGATGTGCTGCATGGCCAAGAACGGTGCGCAGGTCAAAACGATCCTGCAACAGCGCCAGCCGCTCGCGATCCATGTCCACAACGGTGAGGTCGTTGTTTTCGGCAACGAGGCTTTCAGCCAGGGTGGCGCCAACCTGGCCGGCGCCGAGAATGATGATTTTCATTTGCGTGTTAAGGGAGGAGGGTGTCGCGGCTCTGGTTCTACCCTTCCCATATCAAAGGTCTTCGTCCAGCCGTTTGCCATGCCTGATGTTGAGTTGCTTGAGCTTGCGATAAAGGTGGGTGCGTTCAAGCCCTGCCCTGTCCGCCACCTTGCTCATGCTGCCGCCTTCCTTCTGGATAAGCTGCTCAAAGTAAAGCCGCTCAAATGCATCGCGCGCTTCCCTGAGCGGCACGTCCAGGGAGATCATCTGGGCAACCGAGGGATCGGCGGCGTGCTTGAGCGGGGACACAATACGACTCACGTCTTCACTGTCGATTTCATCCGAGAGTGAAGCGATCGCAAGCGATCGCACGATATTGTTGAGCTGCGGCAAATTGCCGGGCCAGTCGAAATGACGCAATTGGTTCAGGGCAGCGACGGTAAATTTTCTTGGCTGGCACTCACCGCCTTCAATCAACTGGGTCAGCATGAAATTGGCGATATCCGGCACATCCTCTCTATGTTCGCGCAGGGAGGGTATCCGCACGCTGACTGCAGACAATCGGTAATAAAGGCGCGAATCGAATTCGCCCAAACCAACCATGCCGTCCATGCTTTGGGTCGATGAGCACACCAGCCTTGCGGTGCTGCCGTTAAGCTTGTCCAGCAGCAGGGCAAGTCCTTTTTGCTCAAGCTTGTTAAGTTCGCAAAGCTCAGGCACGTAGATTGTGCCGTTCTCAACCTTTTCGGCTATTTCGGTGGGTGAGGCCACCAGTTGCGCACGATCAATGATCTCCACCCAGGGTGCATTGGCGGGATGCAGAAAACGCGCGCACAAATCGAAGCCGCTGCCAGGCTCGCCGGAAAACAACACCGGATGGGTGTGGCTGGCAATCTGGGCAAGGCGTTTTTTCAAATCCTGCACCACCAGGCTTTTGCCCAGCGCAGCAAGTTCAAACGAAGGTAAACGGCGCGGCGCCTCGACCTTTTTGATGGCTTTGGTAACAGTGGCCAGCAGTTTGGCCAAGGCTATGGGTTTTTCAAGAAAATCCACCGCTCCCAGCTTGGTTGCCTCGACAGCAGTATCAATGGTTCCGTGGCCGGACATCATCACCACAGGCATGGTCAACTGCCCGCTGGCCGCCCATTCTTTAAGGAGGGTGACGCCATCGGTATCGGGCATCCAGATGTCAAGCAACACCAGGTCCGGACGTCGTTCTGCGCGATAGCGGCGTGCCTCTTCTGCGTTTTCCGCCACGTGAACGTCGTAACCTTCTTCGGTCAGAATTTCCGACAGGAGATCACGGATGCCGATTTCATCATCCACCACCAACACATAACCGCTCACTGCACGCCCCCCTTTCGAAACACCGGCAGGCTCACGCACACACAGGCTCCCCCGCTTGGGAGGTTCTGCACCTGGATGCTCCCCTTGAGTTCTTCAACAATCTTTTTCACGATTGGCAAGCCCAGCCCCGTTCCCTTTGGTTTTGTTGTTGCATACGGCTCGAACATTTTCACCATCAGATGATCGGGAAAGCCCGGCCCATTGTCCGAAATCGTCAGCTTCACATAGTCTCCTGCCGCT
>JAHENE010000252.1 GCA_024643305.1 Thiobacillaceae bacterium
GGAACTCGGCATCCGCAGAAACCAGCTCTACAAGTGGAAGGAACAGATGAGTCAAAAAGGCAAGGTGGCCTCGGCCAAGCGGGGCCGGCCCAAGAAGGAAGACCAGAGCGAACTCGCGAGCCTGAGGCTGGATAACAAACGGCTTAAGGAGGAGAACGAGATCTTAAAAAAAGCCGCGGCGTACTTTGCTCGGGAGTCCAAGTGAAGTACGCCTTCATCCGGGAACACCGTCATCAATACACCTTCGCACGCCTGTGCGCGGTACTGGGGGTCTCGACAAGCGGTTACCACGACTGGCGGGACCGGCCCGAGAGCCAGCGCCGTCAGGAAAACAAACGGCTCACCGCAAAGATTGCCTGCTTTCATCAACGGTCACGGCAAATCTACGGCTCCCCGAAGATCCATCAGGACCTGGTGGGTGTTGGCGAAGCCTGCGGCCTTAATCGGGTAGCGCGCCTGATGCGCGTGGCGGACATCAAATCAAAGATGGCAAGGAAGTTCGTGATCACCACCGATTCGAAAAACACCCAGCAACCCGCTCCGGACCTGTTGCAGCGGCACTTTGCCACTGAGCGGCCGGACACCGCCTGGGTGACCGATACCACCTTCATCCCCACCCGTGAGGGCTGGCTCTACCTCGCCGTGATCCTGGACCTCTTCTCTCGCCAGGTGATCGGCTGGGCCATGGGAAACCACAACAACGCCGAGCTGGTGCAGCAGGCCCTGACCATGGCGCTGTGGCGTCGTGGGCACGCCCGCGACATCATCGTGCACTCCGACCAGGGCAGCACCTATGCCTCGGGCGCGTATCAGCAACAGCTGCGTGACAACGGTTTGCGGTGCAGCATGAGCCGCAAGGGCGAGTGCCTCGACAACGCGGTGGCCGAAAGCTTCTTCGGTTCACTGAAGAACGAACTGGTGTACCACGCGGACTACCGGACCCGGGCCGAGGCACGACAAAGCCTCTTTGAATACATCGAGGTGTTTTATAACCGGCAACGACGGCACGCCACGTTAAACTACATGACGCCGGTAGATTACGAAGCACGATACGCCAGCAATTAAACCGTCCGTTTTATTGGGGGAACCTCATTTGCTTCAAATAATGTGAAGCAAGCACTCGATCGTCAAATCGAAGAATGTCCCCGCCACCGATGACAAGTGGGCACCTCGACACGTCGTCAACATAAAGTTGTTTGACCGAATCTACCTCGTACCCTCCCCCCAAGGCTGCCTGACCAGATATGAAGGCGTACGCTCTGGCGCTCGCCGCACCCGCACAGCGATCGACAACATGCCTGAATAACAGGGGATAAAGAACATCCCCGAAGTTGTCGACATCACAGGTGCAATACTGGTTTATTCTCATCTGGCTTAAGTTAGGCGAGCAAGCACCAGCAATGCTGCCGACAAATTCTCCTTGGCAGACAATTCAATCAGTAAAAGCGAAACTGGGGTTTCCATACCGGCTGCTCGCGAGGGGCAGCAGAAGCCAGAAGCAGTTGCTCACGTTCCTCGCGTTCCTTAAACGCCTCATCGGCGATTCTTCTCACGTAATCCGTACCATGGGCCGGATCAAGATGGGGCTCACTGGCAAGCGTCCAGTCATCATAGCCATATGCCGCCAAGGCATCTTTGCAAGATGCTTGCAACAATTCAATATCGGACGGAAGCATCAAATGTCGCCAACTCCCAGACCCCGCACTGCGCCGAACGCGCTTCTCAGGAACATCACACTGACCAACGAGCGGGAAACCCAGATATTTCTCGAGTTTCTCCAAGCGACCGGCGATAAAATCCTCATAACGCAGCACATGCAGAGCATTGCTATGCGAAGAAAGCCACTTAGAATAATTATTGAATATTCCTTCGACTCTTTCAGACAGGCTCAGCTCATGGTTGAAAATCTGGCCGCCAATTTCAATCATCTTGGCAACAGATAGCGACTCTGGATGCGCCTGTTTCTGGGCGATTACCGCAACCCACTCCTCAACGCTGGAATGTGAAGCACCGTCAATTACCATATCAAATACCATATAAAACATACGGCTGATCGCATTGTCCCTTGGGTCCCTGACGATGGCGATGGTGCATCCGGAACAAAACCTGTTTCACCCTGCAGGATACCTTCGAGTAGATTCTGTCTGTTTTCCCAATGCCCAAAGAGTATCTTGGCGACCCTTGGATTCGGGTCCGCAGCTATTTCTTCAAAGTGCGCCACCGTCTTCGGCTCCATACTAAAGACCGCATTGCTGATAGAACTGAAGATTGTGCGCGAGATAATAGTCGTCCCACTCTTGGCAAGACCTATTACCAGTGCCCTCTGTAGGGCGCCATCTAAATGGGGTCTTGGCATATGGACTCCATATGAAATAAAACTCGGGGGGTGGCTGAGTACCTTATTTTACCGGACTCCTTAGTCAGAGTCCTCCAAACAAGGCCTCGCAAGGAGGTTCAATGCATCAGGGCAATTTTTCGCCTTCCCAGAGTCTGGGCAGCCGTTGCGCATAGCATCGAGGGAACTTTCCAGATGGCTCGGGAAAATTACATCACAGCATTTTGTTCCAGGACACCCAATCTACTCCATGCAACCCAACTTCCACAGTGAGGAGAAAATGGATAACCGTTCGTTGTGCATACGGAAAACTATCAATCCGGTTCACGGAAACGGCTTTGCTCGTTTCCAAACTCATTTGGGAGAAAATCAATTACCCCATTTATCCAAATAAGTCTGATAGCCCTGTTTCCATGCTTCGCTATCCAAATTTCCGGTGCTTTCATGGACCACAGACATTGGCCACGTTCCCATTTTTATTCCCTTCTGCTCAGCCTGTCTGCAGAAGTCCATATCGTAGAAATGAAAACTGAAACGCTCATCAAACATCAGCCCATTTTCGTGCAACACATCACTGCGACAGGCAAGCATCAAGCCATCCAGTAACTTTACTTCCTGTCCAGGTGGCCCATAAACACTCAGGTTGCTGCATGGGAAACCCTGGCCATGGCCCACTACCCCGCTTAGGTTCTCTCGCCCATCCCTGGTCAGCTTGTCGTCAATGAATCGCCAAGAAGGCTGGGCGGGAACTCTTCTCTTGTTCCCGGCGATCCCGACAACATCAAAGTGCTGGACCGAATTGTAAATATGATCAGGCCAGTAAAAATCGCACAGATATACGTCGTCATGAATAAACACGAGAACCGCGGGATTTTTCTCGGCTTCCTTGATGGCGGTGTTGTATACAGCCG
>JAHENE010000038.1 GCA_024643305.1 Thiobacillaceae bacterium
CCTCGATTTCCTTGAAGCCGCGCGTGGTCATGGCCGGGGTGCCGATGCGGATGCCGCTGGTGACGAAAGGCTTTTGCGGGTCATTGGGAATGGCATTCTTATTGACCGTAATGTGTGCTCGGCCCAGCGCAGCTTCGGCTTCCTTGCCGGTCAGATTCTTGGCGCGCAGGTCGACCAGAAACACGTGCGATTCGGTGCGGCCGGAAACAATGCGCAGGCCGCGTTCCTGCAGCACTTTGCACATGACGATGGCATTGGCGGCAACCTGTTCCTGGTAGTGCTTGAATTCCTTGCTGGCGGCTTCCTTGAAAGCGGTGGCCTTGCCGGCGATGACGTGCATCAGCGGGCCGCCTTGCAGGCCGGGGAAGATGGCGGAGTTGATGGCCTTCTCGTGCTCGGCCTTCATCAGGATGATGCCGCCGCGCGGTCCGCGCAGGGTTTTGTGTGTGGTGGAGGTGACCACGTCGGCATGCGGCACCGGATTGGGGTAGACGCCGGCGGCGATCAGGCCGGCATAGTGGGCCATGTCCACCATGAAGATTGCGCCGATTTCCTTGGCAATCTTGGCGAAGCGCGCGAAATCGATGCGCAGGGCGTAGGCTGAGGCGCCGGCGATGATCAATTTCGGTTTGTGCTCGCGCGCCTTGGCTTCCATGGCGTCGTAGTCGATTTCTTCCTTGTCGTTCAGGCCGTAGGCCACGACGTTGAACCACTTGCCGCTCATGTTGAGCGCCATGCCGTGGGTGAGGTGGCCGCCTTCGGCCAGGCTCATGCCCATGATGGTGTCGCCGGGCTTGCAGAAGGCCATGAACACGGCCTGGTTGGCCTGGGAGCCGGAGTTGGGCTGCACATTGGCGGCTTCCGCCCCGAACAGCGCCTTCACGCGGTCGATGGCCAGTTGCTCGGCAATATCCACATATTCGCAGCCGCCGTAGTAGCGCTTGCCGGGGTAGCCCTCGGCGTACTTGTTGGTGAGCTGCGAGCCTTGCGCTTCCATGACCGCCGGGCTGGTGTAGTTTTCGGAGGCGATCAGCTCGATGTGATCTTCCTGACGCTTGGTTTCGGACTGGATGGCAGCCCACAGTTCGGGGTCGGTAACGGCGAGGGTTTGCTGGCGGGAGAACATGGAAAAGGCCCAGTGGTTTTTACGAATCCCTGATTTTACCAAGGCGCGCCGTGTATTGCTCGGATGCTTTAAAGCCAGGCCATTGAGGGAAGTTTTTGGGGGGATTACCGTTTTTTGTTGTGGCGCAACATTTCCTCACGCAATTGCCGCATTTCCTCGCGCAATTCGCGTATGTCGCGGTGCATCTCATATCGCAATTTTTTTTCTTCCTCGCCCACCAGCATGGCCGCGATACTGGCAGTTACCAGCGAAAGCACTGTATAGCCAAGCAACACGATGAATACTGCAAAAACCCGAGAAGCGGGGGTGGTCGGGAAGAAATCGCCATAACCTACCGTGGCGGCGCTGACAAATGCGAGCCACAGCCCTTCGCCGTAGGAATGGACGGAGGGTTCCAGCCAGTAGAATCCCACCCCTGCAGCGGCCAGCACGCCCAGCGCCAGCAGGAAAACGTGCGGTAATGAACCGGGCTTGATGAGGGCTCCGAAGAACAGGCTCAAGCGAAAAAATCCCAGGATTGCCAGACTTCCGCGCAGAAACCACTCCCAGCCCGTCCAGGGTACTTGAGTGGGAATAAGGTTAGCCAGGGCAAACAGGGCAATCAGCAGGGTCAGCCAGTTGCCGCGAATGAAACGCCAAGGTTTTGTCGCAAGACGCGAAAGCGAAAACAGGGTTGCCAATGTCCCCAAGCCACCCAGTCCGTAGAACACTCTACCCAATTCAGTCGAGTGCGCCTCGCCGCTTGAAAGTTCAAGATAAAACGCCGGGATGGTCAGAAACAGGAACAGAATTTCCAGCAAGCGCAGGCGTGCTTCCAGCTTGCCGAGATTGGGGGATTCGCTGGTGGAGAGAGGGGTAATTCCCAAGTGGAACAAATGCATTGGCGGCTCCATTCAATAGGGGGATTATCGCGCAGCATGCGAGCTTACGGCCCGTATAATCCAGCATATTCAGAATAGTCAGAGAAACAGGAGACGAAAAATGTCCAGAAGGGATTTCATCAAAGGTGCGGGTGCGGGATTGTTGGCGGGAGCGCTGCCGGCGGCACGCGCAGCCGGTTTGCCGGAACTCAACTGGCGGTTGTCCTCGAGCTTCCCGAAAAGTCTCGACACTATTTTCGGTGCGGCTGAAACCATGTCCAAACGGGTGGCGCAGATCACCGGCGGCCGTTTCAAGATCCGAATTTTCCCGCCGGGTGAACTGGTGCCCGGCTTGCAGGTGCTGGATGCCGTTCAGGCAGGCACCGTGGAAATGGGTCACACCGCAGGCTATTACTACGTCGGCAAGAACATGGCCTTCGCTTTCGATACTGCACTGCCTTTTGGCCTGACCGCGCGTCAGCAGAATGCCTGGATGTATGCAGGCGGCGGCATGGAGTTGCTGCGCGGGCTTTATAAAGAGTACAACCTTGTCCAGTTCCCCGGCGGCAATACTGGCGCACAGATGGGCGGCTGGTTCCGGCATGAGATCAAATCCCTGAAAGACTTGCGCGGCCTGAAAATGCGCATTCCCGGCATTGGCGGCAGCATCATGGCCAAGCTGGGCGGCGTGCCGCAGACCTTGCCCGGCCCCGACATCTATCCTGCGCTGGAGCGCGGCGCGATTGATGCAGCTGAATGGGTAGGCCCGTACGACGATGAAAAACTCGGTTTCTCGCGCATTGCCAAGCACTATTACTACCCTGGATGGTGGGAAGGCGGGCCGCAATTGAGTTTCATCGTCAATCAACAGAAATGGAACGAACTGCCCGAGCCTTACCAGGCTGCGCTTGAAGCAGCCTGTGCCGAAGCCAACGTCACCATGCTGGCTGAATACGATGCCAAGAATCCGGAAGCCCTTATGCGGCTGGTCAAGCAGGGCGTAAAACTACATCCCTTCCCCAAGGATGTGATGGTGGCTGCGCGCAAGGCCGCGTTCGAACTCTATGAGGAGGAGGCACGCAAGAACCCGGTTTTCAAGAAGTTGTATGACAACTGGAAAAAATTCCGCGAAGCGGAAATCCAGTGGTTCAAGGTGGCGGAAGCACCGTACCAGAATTTTATTTACTACACGAAGTAAGCAGGCATTGAACCCGGGTTGAAACCGTCAAGCGAAGGATCTTTGCACGGAACCCGGTTTTTCTGAGCCGTTTCCAGGAACTTACAGGTTATCTGGTGGCGCGCCCTCATCACATTTCCTGCAATTTAAAATCTGCCCGAGCATGGACAGACGTCCCTCGGCCGTAACCACCCACGGGCGGTTCGTCCAGGGAGGATCATGGCGAGTGTGCTGGTTGTGGCCGCACTCCAACTCAGCGACCCAGTGGTTTTCCTCGTCATGGTGGAAGCCGGTAATGTGTCTTTCCATTCTGCAAAAATCTAGTTTGATTCAGCCCAGCGCACCACGCCAAGTTCTTCAAAGTTGTTGCTGCCTCTCGGTTGCAGGACCAGAAAGTCCGAGGTTTTCATCATTTCAAATGAAACCGCGTTGATGTTCGGTTCGTGCGTAATCAAAACAAGGTTGCCCTTGCCGTTGTAAGAGCCGATGACTTCATTAAGCTTTGCGGTTTGTGCCGAAGCCGCATCCGGGCCGAGCACTTCCAGCAGGGAGAGGAAGTCCGCCTCGGTTCCGTTTCCAAAAGCGATTCTGGCTGTGTCTGTCGTGCGGCAGTATGGGCTGTAGCGAACTTCTGCGACAGGTATGTTGTGTTTGCGGAAGCGTTCGCCGATTTCCCTGGCTTCATCACGGCCTTCGTCAGAGAGATTTCGTTCCTCACGGCAGGAAGGGTCGCGCACCAGGGAGTTTCCGTTTCCGCGTCCTGTTTGCACGGATCCGTGGCGCATCAGCACCACCTTGCCGCCTTCTGCCAGCTTGGCCCACATTGCATTGTCGGCGTTTGCGGGGAGCGTGCCGAACGTCCCAATAGAAAGCAGGCCGGTAATGGCCAAAATGCGGAAATCAATTCCAGCGAACATTTCTGTCTCCCTAGGATGTCGTTGATATGTGATGGCTTAAATAATTGTGCAAATGCCGTCCGGCAGCCTTGTTGTCCTCAATCAACTGCTTCCAGGCCGAACACCTCGCGCAATACGGCAGGAATCTCTTCCTTGGCAATTTCGCGCGCTTCAGCTTGGCCATGGTTCACGATTTTAAGGCGATCGCCGAACAGAATGGAACGGCCTTCCGGGGTTTGCCGTATGACCACCCGTTTCTGCACAAACAAGGAATCGGGGTAAGTAGAAGTAAGCCAGTTGGCTGGCATGAAATCGACCCACTCATGGTGAGCCAGATCGAAACTGTACTGGTTGGCCCAGTCGCCATCCACTTTTGCCCGCAGAATGAATTCCGCCTCGTTCATGGGCAAAATCTCAAAGGTGTCATGGTCCTGGCGCACCTCGCCACGCTGTGCCAGACGCATGGGGGCGCGAATTCCGTAACTGCCAAATCCTACGTCGCACAGCCATTCATCGCCATCCAGCATGGCGAGCAAGGCCATATGGGTTCGAGGACGGCGAGCGGGGATGGTCATCGGCCGGCAGCCGATGAAACGGTATGGAATGCCCAAGGCCTCCAGGGCCATGGCAAAGAGGCCGTTGACCTCGAAGCAATAGCCGCCACGCTGGCGGTGGACGATCTTGTCGACAATGTCTTCCGGCTTGAGGGAGATGCCTTTGCCAGCGAGCACGTCCAGATTCTCGAAGGGTACCGTGTACAGATGGCGACGCATTATTTCGCCAACGCATCGGATGTCCGGGCGAGCATTGCCGTGGTATCCGATGCGCTCAAAATAACCATTCAAATCAAAGTTGTCGGCTTTCATGAGATTTCCTGAATCAGCCTGCGGCAAGGCTTACTTGGGCATGAGGTAGTCCATCTGCCCATCCTGTTCCAACTGGATTTCGATCGGGCCGCTGGAGACTTCGTGCTTGTAGTGGCCGACCAATTCGGGGAAGGTGATGACCGTGGCCACCATGAGAAGCTGAATGATGAGGAAGGGCACGGCACCCCAGTAGATGTCGCCGGTTTTGATTTCCGGCGGCGCTACGCTCTTCAGGTAAAACAGTGTGAAGCCGAAGGGCGGATGCATGAAGGAGGTTTGCATGTTGACTGCCAGCATGACGCCGAACCAGATGGGGTCGATGCCCAGCTTCAATGCGATCGGCATCAGCAGCGGCACCACGATGAAGGCGATTTCGAAGAAATCCAGAAAGAAGGCCAGCAGGAAGACCAGTACGTTTACCGCGATGAGGAAACCCAGCACACCGCCCGGCATGTGACTGAACAGGCCTTCTACCCAGAGGTCGCCATTGAGTCCGCGGAAAGTGAGCGAGAAAACCGTGGAGCCGATGAGGATGAAGATCACAAAGCTGGTGAGCTTGAGTGTGGCGTCCATTGCCTGTTGCGTGATGTCCAGGCTCAGGCGTTTTTTTGCCAGAGCCATCAGCAAGGCGCCGGACGCTCCCATGGCGCCGCCTTCCGTGGGTGTCGCAATGCCCATGAAGATGGTGCCCAGCACCAGAAAAATCAGCGCCAGCGGCGGCACCAGTGAAGTCAGGAAGCGAAGCGCCAGCTGCGAATGCGTAAGCGTGCGGGCAGAGGCTGGCAGGGCAGGAACGGACGCCGGCTTGAAGATGGAAACCGCCAGCACCAACAGAACGAACATGACGACGAGCGCAAGGCTCGGCACCAGCGCGCCCTTGTACATGTCACCCACCGAAGCGCCCATCTGGTCTGCCAGCACGATGAGCACGAGGCTGGGTGGGATGATCTGCGCCAATGTGCCGGAAGCTGCGATGACGCCTGTTGCGATGCGCTTGTCGTAGCCGTATCGCATCATGATGGGCAGCGAGATGAGCCCCATGGCGATGACGGAGGCGGCTACCACGCCGGTTGTTGCAGCGAGCAGCGCGCCGACAAAGATCACTGAATAGGCCAGGCCGCCGCGCACCCGGCCGAACATCTGGCCCATGGTGTCGAGCAGTTCCTCGGCCATGCCTGAACGCTCAAGGATCAGGCCCATGAAAGTGAAGAAGGGGATGGCCAGTAGAACCTGGTTGCTGGCGATGCCGTAGACGCGCTGGGGCAGGGCTTGCAGGAATGCGAAATCGAATAAACCGTTTTGAATGCCGATGAAGGCAAACAACAGGCCGTTGGCTGCCAGCGAAAATGCCACCGGGTATCCCAGCAGCAGAAACACGACCAGACTGGCGAACATCAGGGGGGCGAGGAATTCCATCAGGCCTCCTCCGCCTGTTTTTCTGTCTGGGCAGTATTGAGTCCCGTGAGAATCCTGATGCGCTTGATGATTTCGGATATGCCTTGCAAGAACAGGAGCGCAAAGCCGAGTGGCAGTAGCAGTTTTACCGGCCAGCGCACCAGCCCGCCGGCGTCGGGCGACATCTCATTGATCCTCAATGATTCCATAAGCAAAGGCCACGACAGCCAGGCCAGCAGGCCGGCAAAGGGCAGCAGGAAGAACAGCCCACCCAGCAGATCGATCCAGGCTTGGGTTCTGGCTGAGAGGCGCTGGTGGATGATGTCGATGCGCACATGGCCGTTGTGCTTAAGGGTGTAGCCGGCGCCCAGCAGGATGAGGGCGGCGAACAGATACCACTGTGCCTCGAGCCATGCATTCGATCCTTCCCCCAGAAAACGTCTCGACAGAGCGTTGCCAGTGGCGATGAGGGTGGCAATGAGCACCCCCCACATCACAATGCGGCCGATGCGTTCGTTGAGCTGGTCAATCAGGCGGCTGAAAGCAAACAGGGCATTCATTCAATGGCTCCGGATTTCTTGAGCAATTTGGCAAGACGTTCTGCCACCAGCCGGTAGCCTTCTGCATTGGCGTGGATCGCATCGGATTTGAGGCGCGGGGTTTTCAGGACTTCGTCGAATACTTCGCCTTCGTAAGGCAGCTTGAATTCATCGGCAAGCTTTTCGTAGAAAGTGGGGGGTCCGGAAAACAGGGTGGGCTGGGGAACGCCGATCAATACGACCGATGCACCGCTGCTGCGTATGGCCTGGATTATTTTGCGCAGATTGGATTCGGTGTCGGCAGCATTCTGTCTGCGTAGCATGTCGTTGCCGCCCAGACAAAGAAGCACCAGCTTGGGACGCTCCTGCTCAAGTATTTCTGGCAGGCGGGTTAGTCCTTCTGCTGTTGTTTCTCCCGGCACACCCGCATTGATGACGGTGCGTCCGATCATCTGGCCGAGCAAGGCAGGGTAGGCCTGGGCTTCGGTTGCGCCATTGCCATGGGTGAGGCTGTCGCCGAAAGCGACAATGACGTCGTCGGAATTCACCTTGGGAAGTTGGGGGGGGCGGTCGCAGGCTGTAAGCAGCAAAAGTGCTGCCCACGCCAGCGCAAGAAATGAAACCTGAAGCTTATTCCGCATGCGCCATCAGTTGCCGGCCACCATCATATTGCCGACCAGTATGGAACCTGTCTGCTTGCTGCCGCGCACTTCCACATCGCTGCCGATGGCCTGGATGTCGCGGAAAATTTCCTTGAGGTTGCCAGCGATGGTGATTTCTTCCACCGGGTACTGGATCTCGCCGTTCTCCACCCAGAAGCCGGCAGCGCCGCGCGAATAGTCGCCCGTTACCATGTTGGTGCCATGGCCCAGCAGTTCAGTTACCAAAAGACCCGTGCCCATTTTCTTGAGCATGGTCGCGAGATCAAGCTCGCCGCCCGGTTCGCTGCAAGGCAGGATGAGATTGTGGCTGCCGCCGGCATTGCCGGTGCTGGCCATGCCCAGCTTGCGCGCCGAATAGGTGGAGAGGAAATAAGCTTGCACCACGCCGTTTTTCACTACATCGCGTGCCGCAACTTTTACGCCTTCATTGTCGAAGGGGCAGGAGCCCAGGCCTTTTTTCAGGAATGGATCTTCGCGCAGGTTGACGATGGGCGAGAAAATTTCCTGACCCAGGCTGTCGAGCAGGAAAGAGGATTTGCGGTACAGGCTGCCGCCGGAAACCGCGCCGACGAAACTGCTGATGAGGCCAGAGGCGATGGGTGCTTCGAACACCACCGGGCAGTTGCGGGTGCTGAGGCGTTGGCCTTTGAGCCGGCGCACTGCGCGTTCGCCGGCCATTTTGCCCACATATTCCGCAGACTTCATGTCGGCGGCATCGCGTGCCGTGGTGTACCAGTAGTCGCGCTGCATGGCGCCGGCCTCGGAGGCAATCACTGCTGCCGAAATACCTTGGCGGGTGCCGGCATAGCCGCCGGAAAAACCCAGGGAATTGGCGTAAATGAAGTGCGAGGCCTGGGTGGATACGCTGCCGCCTTCGGAGTTGTCGATGCGGCGGTCAACATTGAACGCCGCAGCCTCGCAGGCCCTGGCGATCTCGGCGGCTTCTTCCACCGCAAGGTTCCAGGGGTGGAACAGATCCAGGTCTTGGTGCTCGCTTGACAGCCAATCACGCTCGGGCAAGCCGGCGCAATCATCTTCCGCCGTGTAGCGGGCGATAGTCGTGGCTTTTTCAACAGCTGCCTTGAGTGCGGCGTCGGACAGGTCGGAGGTGCTGGAATGGCCCTTGCGGCGGCCAACGTAAACCGTTACCCCTACGCCCTTGTCCTTGTTGTATTCGACAGTTTCGATTTCGCCCTTGCGCACCGTTACAGTTTGGCCAAATCCTTCGGAGACTTCGGTGTCGGCAGAGGTCGCACCGGCGGCCTTGGCGTAATCCAGCACTTGCTGGGCAATGCGTTTGAATTGGTCTTGTGTGTAGCTGAAATTGGACATGAAATAGGCTCTAAGGCTGCAGGCGGCTTAAAATAAGGGGCTATTCTACTGCCCCAGCCCTTTATGCGCGATTTTGAGCAAGCACCCGAAGAGGGTGATGAAGAACAACCGATTTCCAAGACCCAGCGCAAGGCCGCCATGCAGGCCCTGCAGGATATTGGCGAAGAACTGGTCAAACTGCCGGCCAACAAACTGGAACGGCTGGCGCTGCCGGACGAACTGCGCCGCGCAGTCGAGGATTGCCGCCGCTTTAACAAACACGGCGCCATCCGCCGCCAGATGCAATACATCGGAAAACTGATGCGCGGAGTAGATGGAGAACCCATTGCACGCCAGTTGGCGGCATGGAGAGGCGAGTCTGACGAAGAGAAGGCGCTGCTGCATCGCATCGAACGCTGGCGCGATCGGCTGATCGAGAATGACGAGGCACTGACTCTGTTCCTCAACGATCATCCGCAGGCGGACGCCACCCAGTTGCGTCAGCTAATCCGCAATGCCCGTCAGGAAGCGGCGCAAAGCAAACCACCAAAATCCAGCCGTGCAATATTCAAGCTGGTGCGCGAAGTGATGGAATCTGTTTGAAAAGGAACAGGTGAATTACCAGATGCTTTCCAGGCTGACGTAAAAGGACCGTGTTCCGGTTTCCACTGAATGCTGCGAACTGGAAACCTGATCTTCGTTGGGCACGGGGTAGTAGCTGAGGGCAGTGCGGTCGGTTTTCTCGTCCAGCAGGTTGTGTCCGCCCATGCGCAGGGTCAGGCCTTTGGAAAGTTTTTTGGTGGTGTTGATACTCAGGTATTGCTGCGGCTTGATCGATTCCAGATCACCCACACCCATGTTCTGCTTGCCTGACAGGCGCAGGTTCACGCTCACCGTCAGCTTCTGTTCGGTAAATTCGTAATCGGCACCCAGGTTGGCGGAATATTCCGGCAGGTCGCCGACCTGGCCTGTTTCGCCGGTGGCGTCATCCTTCGCACGCGAATTTTGCGTAACGAAATTGCCGCGCAGGGTCAGGTCAGGCAATCCGATCATGGCCATTTTCGAGCGACCGTCCAGTTCAACTCCCCAGATTGCTGCGTCACCGATGTTGGTCGGGCGCGAGACATAACGCGCGCCTTCAAGTTGGGTGCGGCGCTGGATCAGGTTCGATAAATCGCGATAGAAGAAATTGGCGCTGAGCACACCGGCTTTGTCTGCCAGGTAGTGTTCCAACCCAAGGTTATATACCCAGGCGGTTTCGTTTTTCAGGTCTGGGTTGCCGGACTGGTCCGGGCGAGTTTGCGTACCATCGCTGCTGCTGATGACGGTAGTAAGGTCGGAGAAGGACGGCGGCTTGAGAATGTGCGAGGCGCTGGCGCGGAAATTCAACTGCTCGGCTGCTTTCCACAAATAGTGCAGGCTGGGCGAGAAAGTGCTGCTGCTTGCATTGGCGGTCACACCGGCTCCGTCCTTGGAGTCGCGCTCGATGTGGCGAAAGCGCAGGCCTGGCGTGAGTGACATTTTGTCGTTCATGGCCCATTCGTCCTGCGCATAGGCCACCCAGCTGTGCTCGCCGACGTTGAAACTGGACGCCTCGGGATTGATTGCTGTGTCCTTGCTTTCATCCAGTTTGCGCCAGGCATATTCGACACCTGTGGTCAGCAGGTGTTGCGGCGCGAGCGGCTCCTTTGCCTCTGCGCTCAGGTCGATTGCCCAGTCCCGCGCCTTGCCATCTTCGGAACTGGTGCCAGTGAGCAGATGGGTGTTGTCATAGTGTTGTGTGGTCTTGCTGTCCTCTTCGATGCCGCGCTGCACGCTGGCGCGCAGGGTACGTTCCGCCTGGCCATCCTTTCGCAGCCATTCGCTGCGCACGCGATAAGTGGCCTGCGTGCTGTCGCTGTTTTCATCGATGCTGCCGGTTGGTGTGTCGGGATAGTCGAACAGCAGGCGGCTGCGTTCGGAAGGATTCTGGCTGTAGCTGATTGATGGCTCGATGAGCAGCTTGTCGTTGGCATTCAACTGCCAGGTGAGTTTGGGCGTGAGATTGAGGTTGCGGCTGACACCGCGGCTGTCAGAGGTTTCGCGAGTATGTCCTGTCTGCGTGCCGGCAGTATCGTAATTAAGGGTTTCACTGTCGGTTGTGTTCAAGCTGCCGCGCTGATAGTACGAACTGACAATCAGCCAACTGAAGTCGTCCTCGCGGCCGCCGACCTGTCCATTGATGCCCCCGCCCAGGCGGCCAGCGTTTTCGCCATCGACATAATTGAATCCGGCTTTGAGCGCCTGACGTATGGTGTTCTTGAGAACAATGTTGACCACCGCGCCAGCGCTTTCATTGGACAGTGCGGCAGTAGGACTGCGCGTGACTTCAATGCGCTCGATCATATCCAGCGACAGACGGTTGAGCTGCATGCGCCGCTCGCGCCCGCCAGATAAAACAACGCCGTCCACCATGATTTGTGGTGCGCCGCTGGCAATGTTCTTTCCTTTATTGCCAACCGGTCCCAGGCCCGGCACTTTCTTTAAATAATCTGATACCGAAAGGTCCCCTGATTTTTCCAGTTCTTCCTTGGGGATGACGATTCTTGCTACATTGGCCTGTTGGCGTTGCTGGGTTTCAGTGGGTTTACCCTTACCTTTGACTACGACCTCATCAAGCCTTAACGCCGACGGCTCCTCGGCATGGGCGTGAAGGGTGGCAGCGAGCAGCGCAAGGGGCAGGAGGTTTTTCATGGCATCAGGAATGAGAAATATTGCGAAATGAGCGCGCCAAGGCTTGGAAGGTTCCCGATTATACGGGGCGAAGCAGCTTTAAACTTGCGCACTCCAGGGGTTGCTGACTAAGCTTAAATACCAGAAAAAACTCAAGAAACCGGATCCGTCCATGAAAGCCCGTCTGCTTAAGATCGTACTCAGCCTGCCTTTTCTGATTGCGGCAGGCTTGTTCGGTTTTTATCTGATTTTCGGTTTTTTTCTGGTTGACCCCTTGGCCAGGAAAGTGCTGCCATGGATCGGCGAGGAAAAGCTTGCCAGCCAGCTTTCCGTACGGAAGGTCGAATTCAATCCGCTGACGCTGGAGGCAACGGTGCAGGGCTTGAAGCTGGCGGAGAAAACCGGCCAGCCACTGGCCGGCTTCGAACGCCTGTATGTCAACCTCGAAACCCTTGGCCTGTTCCGTTTTGCATGGCATTTGAAAGACGTTCAGCTTTCTGGGCCATATGCTGATTTCCTGGTGCAGTCGGACGGCAAGCTGAACTGGGCGGACCTGATCGCCAAGCTCAACGAAGACAAGAAGCCGCCCAAGGACACCATGCCGCGTGTGCTCATCG
>JAHENE010000253.1 GCA_024643305.1 Thiobacillaceae bacterium
CCTCAGTCCCCCCTTGTCAGGGGGGATGATGTCTCCTCCCCTGACAAGGGGAGGTTGGGAGGGGTTTGCATTCTCCGTCTGCACTTCCCACAGCCGATACGCCGCTTCGCGTTCCGCCACGCCTAGTCGCATGGATTGTTGCGTTGGCGTATACGATGAAGGACGTTGCGGTTCGGGTGCCGGTGTTTCCTGACCGCTGACCGGGATCGCAAGCGCATCATGCAGGGTATGGAAAATGAATTGATGTATTCCCTGGCTCTCGCGGAAGCGCACTTCGCTCTTGGCGGGATGGACGTTGACGTCGACCAGTTCAGGCGGCATGTCGAGGAACAGCACGAAGGCCGGGTGGCGCTGGTGGTGCAGGATGTCCTGGTAGGCTTGTCTTAAGGCATGGCTGGCGACCTTGTCGCGCACGAAGCGGCCGTTGACGAAAAAATATTGAGCATCGCGCGAGCTGCGCGAATAGGCGGGCAGGGCGGCGAGCCCTTGCAGGGTGAGGTTGGCGGCCTGACGTGCCACCTGCACTGCGGCATGGCCGAACTCTTCGCCGAGGATCGCGGCGACCCGCTTCAGCGCGGCCTGCTCTCCCTGCGCGGCAGGCAGTTGCCAGACGGTCTTGCCGTTGTGTTGCAGCGAGAAGGCCACATCGGGGCGCGACAGGGCAATACGTTTAAAGGCTTCTTCGCAGTGGGCGAATTCGGTGGATTCGCTCTTTAGGAATTTGCGCCGGGCCGGAGTGTTGAAGTACAGCTCGCGCAGTTCGATGGTCGTGCCCTGCGGCTGGCTGGCGGGTACCGGTTCGCTGAGCTGGCCGTCGATCGCCTCGACCTTCCAGCCGTGGTCGGCAATGGCGGTGCGGCTGGCGAGGGTGAGCTGCGCGACTGCCGCCATGCTGGCCAGCGCCTCGCCGCGAAAGCCCATGCTGGCGACGCGCTGCAGGTCATCTAGCGTAGAAATCTTGCTGGTGGCGTGGCGCATCAGTGCCAGCTTCAACTCATCCCTGGCGATGCCGTTGCCATTGTCGCGCACGCGCAGCAATTTGATGCCACCGCCGTCGAGCTGCACGTCGATGTTCGTCGCACCCGCGTCCAGGCAGTTTTCCAGCAGCTCTTTGAGCGCGGCAGCCGGACGCTCGATCACCTCGCCGGCGGCGATCTGGTTGATAAGGAGGTCGGGAAGTTGACGTATGACAGGCATGGAAACAGGTCAGAGATTATTGGTATCGATTATAGCGGAGTTAAAGAATAGGCTTATTGAAAGTGCGGTAAGCGATTGATTTTTGCCAATTTCTGCTAGTATTGTCGAAGTCACAGGGTGGCAGGGGTGGTTTTTGCTGTCAATTTTCCCTGAGTGGCGTAATAAAGGACCTACCTCTCTATAACAATATCAGTTCAATCTAGTGAGCGGTGTATCCGATTAAATAATGATAACTTGAGGAGATACGAGATGGGAAAGTTGGAATTGATCGCTGGGCAAAGCAATCCTGAAAAAATCGACTATAAGCAGATTTCAACCAGGTTTGATCATGAAGAGGGGATTTCATGGGTATTGATGAAGCCAGAATCCGTACCATGTTTTAATCTTGGGCTGCTGGGGGAGCTGCAGCAATATAACCGTACGATCGAGGGGAGTCGCGGAAATATCTGGGCGAACGGGGCGCTTCATCCGCTGCGCTATACCGTCTTTGCATCAGAAGTGCCTGGTGTTTTCAATCTGGGGGGGCAACTTGCGCTATTCAGCAAGTTGATCAGGAACGCGGACAGGCAGGCTTTGACGCATTACGCAAAGATGTGCATAGATTCTATGGCTTCGCGGATCAGGCACTATGATTTACCGGTGGTCACCATTTCTCTGGTGCAGGGCGATGCGCTGGGTGGCGGGTTCGAGGCGGCCTTGACTAGCGACATCATCATTGCTGAGCGTGGCAGCAAAATGGGTTTCCCTGAGATACTCTTCAATCTGTTCCCCGGTATGGGGGCGTATAGTTTTCTGGCCAGGAAAGTAGGCACGATCCAGGCCGAAAAAATCATTCTCAGCGGCAAGTTGTACAGCGCAGAAGAACTGCATGAGCTCGGATTGGTCGATGTCCTGGTGGATGACGGGCATGGTGAAGAAGCGGTGTATGACTATGTTGCCAAGCAGTCCCGCCGCTCAAACGGATACATCGGGGTGCAAAAAGCAAGGCATCGTTTCAATCCGGTAACCTATCAGGAATTGATGGACATTACCGCAATCTGGGTTGATACCGCGTTGAATCTGACTGAAAAGGATCTGAAGGTGATGGACCGTTTCGTGCGTTCCCAGCAAAAGCTGTTTGAACAAACTGCTCAGATACAGCGTCCTGTTGCAGCAGGCCGTAATTATATAGAGCCGGTGGCTATGGCCCTGTAGCATGCTGTGGCGCCTCCAGGTAGCGCATCATGGCTATTCTGGTGGCGCCAAAGTTCTGGCGTGCCTGGAGTTGCAGCTCGGCGGCACACTTTTCCAGTTCATGCAGGTTGAGTTGCGATATCTCGCGGCACACTTCGAATAATGCTTCTGCACCTACGTTACCCGAGCTTCCCTTCAGTGCATGGGCAATTTCCTTGAAAGATTTCTGGTTGTTTTCCTGAAGCGCTATTTCCATTGCTTCCAGCATCTGCTCTCCTTCGGAGAGGAATCCCTGGATGACATTTTTCAGGAAGTCTTCTTTTCTGTCACTCAGCTGTCTTAAATGTCGTAACGTGTTTTCATTAACTATCAGCACATCGCTGGTGATATTGGCTTTATTCGTTTCGCCGGAAGGCTGGATGGAGTCGCCTGCTTTCTTCAGGGGGGCTGTCAGGCTCGAAATGCTGCTCAGCAGGGTTTGGGCATCTATCGGTTTGGTCAGGTACATTTCGACACCTGCTTCTTCGCATTCACGCTTCGCATCGGTGGTTGCATTCGCGGTGAGTATGATCACGGGCATTTGCGGGGTAGCCCTGTGGGTCATCCGGAAGATCTTGATTGCATCCAGACCATCCATAACCGGCATATGCATGTCCATGATGGCGAGGTCATAGTGCCCTGCTTCAAGGAGGTCCAGAGCCTGCTCCCCGTTTTCGACCAGTTCGGCGTGATGGCCGGCACGCTCAAGGATTTTCGAAATTATCATCCTGTTTGTACCGTTATCGTCGGCTACCAGTATCTCGAGCTGACGTTTTTCAATGCTGGCCCGTTCGTAATGCTTCATGAACGAAATGACATCTT
>JAHENE010000254.1 GCA_024643305.1 Thiobacillaceae bacterium
TGCCCATCCGGAACCCCCTCGAAGTCGCGCAGTCGTTGCATGCACGCGGCGATATGGGTATCGCTGAGGGCCTGAAGCTCTGGCAGAGCTATATGCGGCACGTTGTGGAGTTTTCAGCGAACTGTGCCGATGTCGCCTTTGTCCGTTTTGCGGATTTGCTCGATGACTGGCGTGGGTTGGTCGCACGCGTGGCAGGCCAGCTTTCGGTACCGTTGGATTGCGAAGGGCGGGCGATGGAAGTGGATGCGTTCCTGGAACCGAGCCTACACCGGCAGAGATCGAGTGATTCGGATTTGGTTGCCTTTTCGCATGTCGAGGACATTTCGGAAGTTCAAGCGTTGTACCGTGCATGCCTTTCTCGCTGTGATACCCCCGAACAGAATGTACGGCGGTCGGCAGAGGCGTTCGTTATGAAGCAGACAGACCCGTCGGCAACGGTGAGCTTTGTTCTCTGCATCGAAAATAACGCCATGCGGGACCAGGCAATGCTTCTCTGCGAAAGCATACGCCGCTTTGGTGGACGGCATCGAAGTGCCCCCATCCTGGCCTTCGCGCCAAGACCTGGTCTTGGTGTCGATGCGGAGACGCGCGCGAAGCTGGCCGATCTGGATGTGCTCTACGTGGATGAACCGCTTAATACGCTATGCCCAGAGTATGCCTCGGCAAACAGGGTTTTCGCGGCGGCATGGGCCGAGGCCAATACAGACACGGATTTTACGGTGGTGCTGGATAGTGATACGGTTTTTCTGGCAGAGCCTGCAGTGCCCCTTGATGCAGACGTTGCGGTCAGGCCGGTGGATTCAAAGGGGAGCGCTACGGCTGGCCCCGGCGATCTCTTCGAGGATTATTGGATTATGTTGGCCGAGCTTGGGGACATCTCTATTGATCGGTTGCCTTATGTCAGGACGACGATAGGCAATGAACGTATCCGTGCTTCTTATAACGGCGGCCTCATCGTCACCCGCCGTAGCAAGGGAATCTTGACTCGCTGGGCGGAACTGTTCGCTGACTCTGTGAAACAGGGGTTGCGTCCCTATCGGGGCCATAACATCAATATTCATGCTTCGGCCGGTTACGTCGGGCAGAAAGTCAGCGAGTACTGGGGCTCGAACCAGGCGGCGCTGGCATTGGCAATTTGGAATGCAACGGATCGCGTCGTGCATTATCCAGACTGCTACAACGTACCGCTGCACCTAGTCGCTGCAGACGGGGAGATTGATCAAAGATGGCGGTCTCAGCCCCCTGTCCATCTTCACTATCACTGGATGTTCGGGCAACGCCACTATCAGATCTCTCAGGAAATTATGTCGCAGCTGGGGGTGCAGGAGGAGGTGGCTATATGGCTGGGGGAACGTATCCCTTTCGAACCTGGACCGTAATGGTCTAATTGGTAATTACCAGCTATCGTCACCGAGAGGCGGTAAGGCAAACAGAGTCACGACTAATGTTTCCCGTCCTGGTTGAACGCACCGCGGGGCAACTGCACCAGAATTTTCTCTAGCTTGGCGGATGTTGCGGGCTTCTTCGTTTATGTCGCGCAGCCACCGAGAACAAAATGACAAAAGGCAGTGCCAGCGTGGGCGCGCCTGAATTTGATAGAATCAGTCATCTTCATATTCTGGCCCCAGCCACCATGTCCGGCAGCACACTCGGCAAGCTTTTCTGCGTTACCGTCTTCGGCGAATCCCACGGCCCGGCCGTCGGCTGCGTGGTGGACGGCTGCCCCCCGGGAATGGAGCTTGGCGAATCTGACATCCAGCACGATCTGGATCGCCGCAAGCCGGGTACCTCGCGCCATGTGACCCAGCGCCAGGAATCGGACACGGCTGAAATCCTTTCCGGCACGTTTGAAGGCAAGACCACCGGTTCCCCGATTGCGCTCTTGATCCGCAACGAAGACCAGCGCAGCAAGGACTACGGCAACATTGCCGAGACTTTCCGTCCCGGCCATGCGGATTACACCTACACGCAGAAATACGGCTTTCGCGATTACCGCGGCGGCGGACGTTCATCAGCACGCCTGACCGCGCCCATCGTCGGCGCCGGCGCGATTGCCAAGAAGTGGCTGAAGGAAAAATACGGCGTGGTGATCCGCGGCTACATGTCCGCGCTGGGCCCGGTCGATATTCCGTTCCAGTCATGGGATGAAATCGGCAACAACGCCTTCTTCTCGCCCAATGCCGGCATCGTGCCCGAGCTCGAAGCCTACATGGATGCGCTGCGCAAATCCGGCGATTCAGTGGGCGCAAAAATCACCGTCGTGGCCGAGAACGTGCCGGTGGGCCTGGGCGAGCCGCTGTACGACAAGCTGGATGCCGATCTCGCGCATGCACTGATGGGCCTGAATGCCGTCAAGGGCGTGGAAATCGGCGACGGCATGGAAAGCGCGCGCCAGAAGGGCACCGAGCATCGCGACGAAATTACGCCCGAGGGTTTTCTTTCCAACCACGCCGGCGGCGTGCTGGGCGGCATTTCCTCGGGACAAAACGTGGTGGCGCACATCGCCATCAAGCCGACTTCTTCGATGCGCCTGCCGGGACGTTCCGTCAACCTGCACGGCGAACCGATTGAAGTGGTCACCCACGGTCGCCACGATCCTTGCGTCGGCATTCGTGCCACGCCGATTGCCGAAGCGCTGATGGCGATCGTCATCATGGATCACGCGTTGCGCCATCGTGCGCAGTGCGGGGACGTGGTGTGCAATACGCCGGTGATTCCCGGCAAGGCCTAAAGCCTGTTGGCATAAAGCCAGCCGCGCCGGATCATTGCCTTCTCGATCTCGACGGCTACAAACACCACACTCGACAGAATCAGGCAAAGCGCCAGCTCGCCTGCCGACAGCGGCTGGGTTTTGAAAATGGCGTTGAACCAGGGCACATAGAGCACAACCATCTGCAGCCCCACGGTAAGCAGTACGGCGGCAATCAGCGGCCGGTTGGAAAACACGCCTTGGGTGAACAAGGATTCGCTTTCCGAGCGGATGGCCAACACATGGCCAAGTTGCGAAAGAGTCAGCACGGTGAACACCATGCTTTGCCAGTGCGCATCGCCGACATGGATCGCCCACGCCTGTGTGAGCAGCGTGATGCCACCCATCAGCAAGCCGACCCAAAGAATATGCTGCCACATGCCGTGCGCGAACACGCTTTCGCTGGGCGGCCGGGGTTGCCTTTTCATCAGATTGCGCTCGGCGGGTTCTCCTGCCAGCGCAAGCCCGGGCAAGCCAT
>JAHENE010000255.1 GCA_024643305.1 Thiobacillaceae bacterium
AAGCCCCGGAAGCGGCCAAGAACAAGATACTGTTCGAAAACCTGACGCCGCTGCATCCTGATAAGCCGTTGAAGTTGGAGCGCGACATCCGCGCCGAGGAAAACGTCACCAGCCGCGTCATCGACATCATTGCCCCCATCGGCAAGGGGCAGCGCGGCTTGCTGGTGGCCAGTCCAAAGTCCGGGAAAAGCGTGATGCTGCAGCACATTGCACATGCCATCACCTCCAATCACCCAGAAGTGGAGATGATTGTCCTGCTGATTGATGAGCGACCCGAGGAAGTCACGGAGATGAGCCGGACCGTACGCGGCGAAGTCGTTGCTTCGACTTTTGACGAGCCCGCCAGCCGCCACGTGCAGGTCGCGGAGATGGTCATCGAAAAAGCCAAGCGCCTGGTCGAGCACAAGAAGGATGTGGTCATCCTGCTCGATTCCATCACCCGCCTGGCGCGTGCCTACAATACCGTGCAGCCAGCCTCCGGCAAGGTGCTCACTGGTGGCGTGGATGCCAATGCCCTGCAAAAACCCAAGCGCTTTTTCGGTGCCGCGCGCAACATCGAGGAAGGCGGCTCGCTCACTATCATCGCCACTGCGTTGGTTGAGACCGGTAGCCGCATGGACGATGTGATCTATGAAGAGTTCAAGGGCACCGGCAACATGGAAATCCATCTGGACCGGCGCATGGCGGAAAAGCGCGTCTACCCGGCGATCAACGTTAACCGCTCCGGCACCCGCCGCGAGGAACTGCTGCTGCCGCAAGATATCCTGCAGAAAGTGTGGATCCTCAGGAAACTGCTGTACAACATGGATGATCTCGAAGCCATGGAATTCCTGCTGGACAAAATGCGCGCCACCAAGAACAACGCTGAGTTTTTTGATTCCATGCGCGGCGGCAAGTAAGGTTGCTTACAGGCCGCGGCGTTATGGGGCCGCATGTTTTGAGCCTCCGCGCTTCATCTTTTTATAAAGCGCGGAGCAGATTTCCTAAATTCCAGTCACGGTTCAATCGTCCAGGTCTTCAATAAGATCAAGGATGACACGGGTGCGAACGTTCATGATGCCGACATCCGCACCAATGATCACGCGCACATAACCATCTGGCAGCCTGCTTAACCGCCTTTCAAGATCATCTGGAAGATAGCGCCATTCAAGTCCCGGGGGGACGGGTTGGTTGCGGTAAAGCCTCTTGGCATGCCCAGGCGGAAGCTTGCCCTGTTTGGCCAGGCCAGGCGGAAGGCCGCGGTAATAGCCCCTGTAGTAGTCTCGAACCAGTCCGCGGTCATGGTCACTGAAAACAACGCGCACGTCATAATCGCGGTCATGAACGCGCACATCCCCATAGTAGGGGTGTGTTTCACAACCGGGCAAATGAACAACAGCGGCAAGAAGCAATAAAAGAGGCAGCCGTTTCATGTGGGCTCCTTCTATTTGTTGAGTTTGGTGAATTTTGAGCCTTCCAGGGTCAGGTTATACATCAGGCCTTTCTGATCGAAAATAAAACCCACGATCGGGTCCTTGATGGTTTGGGTGGAGAGTTCCTTGCCGGCGCCGATGTCCACCAGGGCAACAGAGCCATCTACACCCACTTTCCAGCCTTCACTATCGCGAAATTTTTGCAGTGCCCCGTCTTCCATGAAGAGGATGATGATGGATTTGGCTTGGGCGCCCAATTGAAAACCGATGGAGGCGGCCGCAGTGCTGTAGTAAGCGACAGTCTTACCGCCGATGCGCAAGGCGCCCTCGCCATATTCGCCTCCAATCCCGATCCCCGCTTTATAAACCTTGGGGAAAACCAGCGCGCCCTTGGCGCTCTTGAGGAAATTGTCCGCACCGGCGACTTCCCTGCTGAAGCGGGCAAGGGTGTCATTGACCCCTGCGTCGATTTCGGCGGCGCTACCGGCCCAGGCGGGCGAATAGCTCATGGCGAATAAAGCCAGCAAAAATGCGGGTAGACGAAGGAAAGAGTGGAAAATTTTCATGATGAGCTCCTGCGATAAAGGCAATTCAGGTTTTCATCTTAGGCCACAGACGGGCTAATGATAGACGGACTTGCCTAACAGATTGATTTCCTTTATATTGCACGGCTCTTTCGCGTACTCGCCGCGAAAGTTTATAAAAGGACACCCTCATGAAAGCTGATATCCATCCCGAATACACAGAAATCGACGTGACCTGCTCGTGTGGCAACACGTTCAAAACCGGCTCCACGCTGAGCAAGGGCCTGACTGTTGAAGTCTGCTCGGAATGCCATCCTTTCTATACCGGCAAGCAAAAGATTGTAGACACTGCCGGCCGCGTGGAAAAATTCCGCCAGCGCTACGGCGTCAAGAAGTAATCCCGGCTTAGGGAATCAAAAAAGGCAGCCTTGGCTGCCTTTTTCATTGGGGCAGCAGGCAGCCTTGGCTGCTTTTTTATTTGGCTGGCGTGCGGGTTATCATCTTGCTTGCACAGGATTTGAGGTTTGCCATGAATTCCCCCGTATTACGCCGCATTGTAGTTGCCGTGGCTGGCGCCTTGCTGTTGACACATTGCGCCCAGAACCCGGTTTCCGGCAGCAAGGATTTCGTGCTGATGTCCGAGCAGCAGGAAATCCAGCAGGGTGCGCAAGCCGACAAGGAAGTGATGCAGCAATACGGCCGGGTTAACGATCCCGAATTGCAAGCCTATGTGACCCGGGTAGGCAAAGGGCTGGCAGCAAAAAGCCACCGCCCAGATCTGGACTGGCATTTCACTGTTGTCGACAGCCCCGAAGTAAATGCTTTTGCGCTGCCAGGAGGCTATGTTTACGTTACCCGCGGCATCATGGGCTATCTCAATTCAGAGGCGGAACTGGCCGGTGTGGTGGGGCATGAAATCGGCCATGTCACCGCGCGACATGGTGTGCGCCAGCAAAGCACGTCTACAGTCGTAGGCTTGGGCGCGATTCTGGGTTCGATTCTGGTCCCGGGGCTGAACAATCAGGCAGGCGTTTCCCTGCTGCAAAATCTTAGTCAGGCACTAGTGGCGGGTTACGGCCGCGATCATGAACTGGAAGCCGACAGACTGGGTGCCGAATATCTGGCCAGGTCCGGTTACAACCCCCAGGCCATGGTGGACGTCATCGGGGTTTTGAAAAACCAGGAACTGTACGATATCGAACTCGCCAAACAGGAAGGCCGCGAGCCCCGCCGTTACCATGGTGTGTTTGAAACCCACCCCAACAACGATACGCGCTTAAAGCAGGTGGT
>JAHENE010000039.1 GCA_024643305.1 Thiobacillaceae bacterium
TTCACTTGGGTTGCTGTCTTCGTCCTCTTCATTCGGGCGATTGACGCGAATGTAGTCGGCCCAACTCAGAATGCTCTCAGCCCGGAAAAACAGCATGAAGCCGTCCTTGCCATCAGGCATGTCCACGCGTTCGGCCTTGCGTCTGCGGTCATCCTTTTCAATGCGTTGCTTTGACGACCTGGATTCGGCTGTGGGGTCGCTACCTGGCGTAGCGGTGGACGAGTCGCTGGCAAATGGGTGGGGGTGCAACCATAGCGGAATCGGTTGACACGGTTTGCGCGCAGTTGGAAAGGACGAAATGCTGCCAGGCTCGTTCAGTGCCTTCTGCAAGGCGCGCTCCTGCGCGCCTTCATCCAGCGGTAGCGTGTCAGGACTGGGGCGCAAAGGCATCGTGGCATCCAGCAGTCGCCGATAGCGCGGAGCAAACCCCGGGTAATACTCGAACACGCGCAGCGTGGCGCGCTGGCTTTCCGAAAACCAGTCGCCCGGCTGCATCTCGGCAGCGAGGGCGATGAGCCACAGATAGAGGTCCCGGTTGAGCGAACGCTCGGGGAAGATCGCAATTTCATCCGGCAGATAGAGCGCTTCATGGTCGCGCCAGGCGAGCTCGGTTTTGCTGCCGGTACCCGCCAGACGCTGCAACAGTCCGCGTCGAGCGCCGTGCTCGGTGGCCTGGGCTGCTTTGACATCGAGACCGGCATCGCCGCCCAGTGCGCGGAACAGGATACCTGCCGTGCGTGATATTTCCGGTAGCGTTACAGCTGCACTTGCATGGCGGTTATCCGCTATGCGGGTCATGAACCGATCCCAGAGTTTTCCGGCGATTTCTTCCATGTGTCCTAGGTACCCGTATTGGCTTGCGTACCGCTTGGCTTGAAACAGTTAGGCGGAATGTCAGGGTGGTGTCCCAGTCCGCGACCCGACTTGTCCAGGGCGCACCCACCCCCGACCCATTGCAGCAGCATGCCCTGCGGATTGTGGGCTTGCACCTGATCGCAGGCCTGGATGCACTGACCGCATTGGGTGCAAGTGAACATACTGCGCTTCAGTGTGCGTGGATGCAGCCGCATGGGGCAGGCGTTATCGCAGGCGCTGTTGCAGGTGCTGCAGTCGTGTCCACGCGCGTGATTAAAACCGACCACCATGGCCTTCTTGTTGCCCATCCAGGCCAGGCTTTGAAAAAGCCCTAGTGCACAGCCGAAGCGGCAGAACAAATGCCGCGCGAATGTGAACTCAATGAATAGCAGCAATGTGGCTACGCCAATGAAGCGTGCTTGATTGGCGGTTAGCGTGCCATGCCATAGATTGGAATAGATTTCTGCTGGCGGCAGCAGGTAGGTGAGCAGGGCGACTGCCCACAGAAAGGCGAAGCCCAGTGCCGCGCCCGCGGTCACCGGCCACCAGATTTTGCTTGGCTTCAACAAGGAACCATCCGGGCGTACTTCGGGCAGGCGCTTCTGGTCCCACAGACTGGGCTTGCCGAGAGTGCGCGCCATCAAGCTGTTGATGATTTCGACCACAGAGAAATGCGGGCACAGCCATCCGCAGTAGAGGCGCCCCCATTTGTAAGCGACACCAATGATGAGTGCACCCACTGCCAGGATGGGCAACAGAACGCGTGTCAGCACATTGAAAGCGAGATGGCCTGCGCCGATATCACCGGCAATGAAGCGGTCGACGCCGATGACCCAAGGCTGGCCAAACAGCAGGGCATGTCCGGCTGTGAGGTCGAAGCGGAACAAATCCAGCGGCGGCGCAACCAAAAAAAGCAGGAAGAATGCCGTGCGCACGGCAAACCGGTTTTTCTGCACACTAGTCATCACAACGGCGGCCGATCAACGGGAATACATAGGACTTGCCGGCCATGGCCTTGGCCAGACCCAGGACGCCGAGCAAGACGAAAGTCGAGTGAAACATTGTGAAGTAGAGGATGACGACGACCCAGGTGCTGGGTTGCTGGTAGCCGCCAAGCAGAATGATGGCGGCATTGGCGACAATCAGCAGTCCGCCTGCCCAGAGACTGGCAGCGACGGTTTGCAGCAGATGGCAGCGCGCAAGCAAGGGTGAGTCATGGCGACGCCTGGCCCACAGGGCCAGCAGTGCAAGAAACGCAATGCCTGGCAATAGCAGCAGATTCGCGAGGTAGAGTACCTCGGCGGTTATTGCCAGAGATTGACCAGGCTCATTGTCCGAAGGTGACACGGACGATCTCCATCAGCGCGTCGGCTGTCTCGTCGTCGTCGGTCAGGGTTTCCACCATCGCGGCGCGGCAGGCCTCAATTGGCGCAAAGCCGCTCTTGATGAGCGAGGCGGCATAGACGAGAAGGCGTGTGCTGGCGGCTTCTTCCAGGTCGTGTTCCTTGAGGACCCGCAGGGTGCCGGCAAGATTGACCAGACGCTGCGCCAGCAGCGCATCTACTCCGGTTTCTGCCATGACGATTTCTTGCTCCAGTGCGGGCTCTGGAAAGTTGAAATGCAGAGAGATAAAACGCTGACGGGTGCTGGGCTTCATTCCCTTGAGAATGTTTTGATAGCCGGGATTGTAGGACACGACCAGCATGAACTCGGGCGGTGCCTGCAACGTCTCGCCGGTGCGTTCCAGTGGCAGGATGCGCCGATCGTCGGTGAGCGGGTGCAGCACCACCGTCGTGTCTTTCCGGGCCTCCACCACTTCGTCCAAATAGCAGATACCGCCTTCGCGCACAGCACGGGTCAGCGGACCCTCTTGCCAATAAGTGCCGTTTTCGCCAATGAGATGGCGTCCGATCAGGTCGGCCGCGGAAAGATCATCATGGCAGGCTACGGTGTACAGAGGGCGGTTCAGGCGCGCAGCCATATGGGCGATGAAGCGCGTCTTGCCGCAGCCGGTAGGACCTTTGATCAGCAGGGGCAGTCGGTTTCGGTAGGCGTGTTCGAACAGTTCGACTTCGTTGCCTTGAGGCCGGTAGTACGGGAGGTCGTGAACCGCATGAAGTGGCACAGCATTGCTTGCAGGGGGTGGCATCATGTCGGTCTCCTGTCTGTGCAGCCGGGGCGTGATGCCCCGGCTGTCTAGTTTACGCGCTTGCCTTCGTTTCACCTTTCACGAAGAAACTAAGGATGTAGACAACGAGGCCGATCAGAAATACTACACCTGACAGTTCGCGTGCCCAGTAGAACAGGGACAACTGATCCTGCACCTGCATGAACGGCATGGGGGTATCGCTCACACGCTGTAGCCAGGTTTGCAGGATGCCCGCGGCGGTGAGGAACAGGGTGATGAACACCATCGATACCGTCATCAGCCAGAAGCCCCACATCTCGATTACCTGCGACTTGTTGCTATTTGCCTGGCGACCGCGCAGCAGTGGCATGGCGTAGGAGATGATGGTCAGCACCACCATCACGTAGGCGCCGTAGAAGGCCATATGCCCGTGCGCCGCTGTGATCTGCGAGCCATGGGTGTAATAGTTGATCGGGGCAAGGGTGTGCAAGAAGCCCCAAACGCCGGCACCGAGAAAAGCCATCACCCCAGTACCCAAAGCCCACAGCACCGCGGCCTGGTTGGGATGGTCGCGCCGACGCCGGTTCACCATGTTGAATGCAAAGACGGTCATCATGAAGAAGGGGATGGGCTCCATGGCGGAGAAAATCGAACCCCACCATTGCCAGTACCCCGGTGTGCCGATCCAGAAGTAATGGTGGCCCGTTCCGATGACGCCGGTAATGAGCGTCATGGCGATGATCACGTACAGCCACTTCTCGATCACCTCACGGTCAACGCCGGTGACCTTGATCAGCACGAAGGCCAGCAGTGCACCGAGGATCAGTTCCCACACGCCTTCCACCCACAGATGCACCACCCACCACCAGTAGAACTTGTCGAGCACCAGGTTGGATGGGTTGTAGAAGGAGAACAGGAAAAATACCGCAAGACCCCACAGGCCCAACAGCAACACCATGGTGACGGAGGTTTTGCGGCCCTTGAGGACGGTCATGGTGATGTTGAACAGGAACGCCAATGCGACCACGACGATGCCGACCTTGGTAATTAGAGGCTGTTCCAGGAACTCTCGACCCATGGTGGGCAGCAGATTGTTGCCGGTCATTTCGGCGAGTTTGGCGTAGGGCACCAGAAGGTAGCCCAGAACCGTAAGCGCACCGGCTACCAGGAAGACCCAGAACAGGATGAGCGCAAGCTTGGGGCTATGCAACTCGGTTTCGGATTCCTCCGGCACCATGTAGTAGGCCGCGCCCATGAAGCCGAACAACAGCCACACGATGAGCAAGTTGGTGTGCACCATGCGCGCCACGTTGAACGGAATTTCCGGAAACAGGAAGTCGCCGACGACATATTGCAGGCCCATGACCAGGCCAAACAGGATTTGCCCGACGAACAGGCCAATCGCCGCTATGAAGTAGGGCTTGGCCACCGCTTGGGATTGGTATTGCATGATTTCCCTCCTTATTTGATTCGATGTGTGGATAGCAAGCGGATCACCCTTCGATGTTGGGTGGCCATTTTTCGGTGTTGATTTCCGAGGCGTACTTCAGGAAGGCGACGAGATCGTTGAGTTGCTCGTCGCTCAGGTTGAACTGCGGCATCTGCCTGCGGCCGGGCGCGCCGGTGGGTTGCCCTTGCATCCATGCCTTGATGAATTCGCCGCCACGCCTGATATAGACGTTGCCCAGTTCCGGGGCGAAATAGGCGCCCTCGCCCAGCAGGGTATGGCAGCCGATGCAGTTGTTCTGTTCCCAGACATGCTTGCCGCGCACTACCTCGGGTGTGAGGTTTTGCCGATTATCGCGCTTGGGCAATGCTGCTGTAGTGTCGAATGTCAACCCTAGGAAAAGGAGGAATGAGAAGACTGCCGCCCCCCAAAAGATATTCCTGGCTGTTGATTTGGTGAATGCCTCACTCATTTTTCCCTCCTCTGATGGTGGATGTGAACTGCCTTGCTACGAGTAACAAACTTTATTCTTCCCTATGCAATGTCACCTTGACCTGAATCAAGTGGTTTACAGCATCAATGGCTGGTTCCTGACGAGCGTGTTGTCTTGTTATAGACGTTATATTTGCCCGATGGCTTGCTCATGGGGATGCGCTTGATCTCCTTGAAGGTTGTCGCATCGTAGACCACGAGGGCTCCGTCCATTTCCCAGATGCTGACCAGAGCGTATTTTCCGTCGCGGGTGAATTCCACATGGGCAGCGGTCTTGCCTGGCGAAGGTGTGATGTTGCGCACAATTTCCAGGGTGCGCTTGTCGATGATCTGCAGGGTGTCTTTGGCCGGACTCATGAAGTTATCCGCCCAGGCATAGGGGGTGTTTTCGTGGCTGCGCATGAAAAATCCGGCGCCCAGCGTTTCAATGCGCTTGATCGTCTTCCAGCTCTTCATGTCGATGATGCTGATAATGCCGGTCTTCAGGTTGGGCGTGGCCATGACCGGCCGGCCTTCGTATTCCCAGGTGATGCCCGAGCCGAGGTGGGGCATGCCAGGCAGATCCAGGTCGGCGATCTTGCGCCGCACATCGAGATTGACCACCTGTCCCTTGCCCGCTTCGCGGGACGCGCCCATCAGGTGGGTGTAGGACTGATCGAAGTAGAAGTCGTCCAGATAGTCGTCCAGCACAATATGCCGAACTGGGAATGGGCCTTTGGCCGCGACCGCCTCGCCGTAACGGTAGTCGTGCACCAGGCCTTCATAGATGGGCTCGGCGTTATCACCGTAGGGAATCTCCCACACCTCTTTCAAATCCTTCAGCGCGGCAATAAAGCTCTTGCGCGGTGCGGCGTCATACACGGCAGACACGCGCGAGGTCTGGCCGTTCTTGTCTTCCACGGCGATCAGCTTCAACGGCTTCAGGTCGCGAGCGTCGAGCACCACCAAGGTATGCGGCAGATAGTTGCCGACCATGACATAGCGGCCGTCGCCCGATACCGCGAGATTGCGGGTGTTGATGCCGGCACGGATTTCGGCCGTGGTTTTAAGGTTGTAGATGTCGAACTTGGAAATCCAGCCGTCCCGCGAGGCGAAGTACACGTAGCGTCCATCGGGCGAGAATTTCGGTCCGCCGTGTAAAGCGAAACGGGTCTGGAAGCGGTGTATGGGCTCGAAGGTGTCACCGTCGAGGATCGTCGCATGGTGATCGCCGGTCTCCACCACCACGAACAGGTTGAGCGGATCAGCCTTGAAAACCGGCGTATTCGGCAGGCTGCCGTCGGCAAAATTCACGATCCGCGACGCGTTGATTTCCTCCAGGCCCCACTTCGGAATAGCGGCGGGTGCGGAAACGATGAAGTCCGCCAGCGACTGGATTTCTTCCTTGTCCAGATTCTGGGCGAAGGCCGGCATCTGCGTGGCGGCACGACCATCGGTAATCGTCTGGATGATTTGCGGCTTGCGCAGGCGCTCCAGGTTTTCCGGCAACAGGGCGGGGCCGATGGCGCCCAGACGGTCTGCGCCATGACAAGACGCGCAATGGGTCGCAAAGAGCTTGTCGGGTGCGGGTGCAGCGAAGGCGAGCCCCGAGATACCCATCATGCCAATGAAAACAGCTTGTAACGTAGTCGCGAAACGGCGCTGAAAAAAGCGCGCAACCGGAATGGGAAAGACGTTCTGCAATTTATTCTGGTCTCTACGTTTATTTAGGGATAGGCGTTGCTCATTCCTGCGCGGCAATCTTGATTCGCCGCGGCCGCACGTAGGGCGTGACAGTAAGGCGATCCTGCGATGCGGTAACGCCAATCTCATCGTCATCCAGATAACAGGCCGGGTCTTCCTGCCACGGGTCGCCCGAGACCTGATAGGCACGAACCCGGGTATTGCCGCCACAAATATCGAAATAGGCGCATTCACCGCAGCGCCCCTTGACTTGGCGCGGGCTCTTTTTGAGGCCCGCCATCAATGGATCGGCCGTATCGGGCCAGATTTCAGAGAAGGGCCGTTCCTTCACATTGCCCAGTGTGTAGTCCCACCAGAAGGTGTCCGGATGCACGTTGCCCAGGTTGTCGATGTTGGCGATGTTCACGCCGCTGGAGTTGCCGCCCCACTGGGCCAGCTTGGCGCGCATGTGCGCTTCCATTTCCGGGAAGTGCTTGCGGATCCAGAACAGCAGATAGACCCCATCGGCGTCGTTGTTTCCGGTGACAAATTCCTTGAGCAGGCCTGCCTGCTGGTGGCGCCAGCAGGTGTCGAGCAGCAGGTCCATCGCCTGGCGGGTGGTTTGATGCACCACATCGTCCTTGCGGTTGTTGTTGCCGCGCCCAGCGTAGTTGAGGTGGGACAGGTAGAACTTGTCGAGTCGTTCGTCTTCCATCAATTGAAGCAAACCGGGCAGATCCTGCGCGTTGTCCTGGGTCAGGGTGAAGCGGATGCCTACCTTGATACCCTTGTCGCGACACAGACGGATCCCGTGCAACGAAGCATCGAAGGCGCCTTCCATGCGGCGGAAGCGATCGTGCGTGCCCTTGATGCCGTCGAGCGAAACGCCGACATAGTCGAAACCGATCGCGGCGATGCGGTCGATGTTGCTTTCATCAATCAAGGTGCCATTGGAGGACAGGCCGACGTAGAAGCCCATGTCCTTGGCGCGCTGGGCGATGTCGTAGATATCGGGACGCAGCAGCGGTTCGCCGCCGGAGAGGATTAGCACCGGTACGTGGAAGCGCTTGAGGTCGTCCATGACGGTAAAGACTTCATCCGTGCTCAATTCGCCGGGGAAATCCTTGTCGGCGGAAATCGAATAGCAGTGCTTGCAGGTCAGGTTGCAGCGGCGCACTAGATTCCAGATCACCACCGGACCCGGCGGATTCCGCTTGGGTCCAAGCGGGGTGGGGTGGGCCAGTTCCTGCATGTATTGGGAAATACGAAACATGTGTTGTCCTATGCGCCGATGCGCAGGCCGGTTTTTTTCAGGATGCGCGAACTGTACAAAATGTCATTGCCGCGACTGGCTTCGCCCAGCGCTTCGTTAATGAGACGAGCTTTTTCTTCCACTTCTTCGCGCGTCTTGCCATGCACCATGGCAAACAGGTTGTAGGGCCAGTCCGGCAGATGGCGCGGGCGCTGATAGCAGTGGGTGACGAACGCCAGTTGGCCGACGCGTGCACCCAGTTCGTCGATGCGTTCGTCGGCCACGTCCCACACCGTCATGCCATTGGCGCGGTAACCCAGCGCGTAGTGGTTGGGCACGACGCCGATGCGGCGGATCATGCCCATGTCGAGCATGCGCTGCATGCGCGCCATCACGTCTGCCGGGTCCACGCCCAGCTGCTCGGCAATGGCATGGTAGGGGCGGGCGCACAGTGGCAGGCCGGCCTGCGTCGCCTGGACAAGGCGGCGGTCGGTTTCATCCAGCAGTTTAAGTTCGTTCGGCGCGTTCATACGTGCAGTTTCAATTCCACGAAGTATTCGCGAATCTTGGGCATGTTGTAGACCGGATACCCGGTTTCGCGCTCGATGCGCGTGATGACTTCCTGCTGACCCTCGGACGTTTCTGTCGCCAGCACGAACCACATGTTGAGGCGATGATTGCGTTCGTAATTGTGGGCGACCTGCGGCTGGCTGTTGACGATGCCGGTTACGCGCTCGAAATCATCAGGCGGGATCTGCATCGCCGCCAGGCTCAGTGCACCGCCCATCTGCTCGGCGTGGTACATGGGTCCGAAGCGCGACAGCAGGCCTCGTTCGAGCAGGCTACCGATGCGTTCGATTACGGTTTCTTCAGTGCTACCCAAGCGTTCCGCCACCTCAGCGTAGGGCCGCTCGCAGATCGGAAATCCGCCTTGCAGCGTGTTGATGAGCGCGCGGTCTAGTTCGTCCATCATGCCGCTTTCTCGTGCTGTGCTTCGATATAGTGCGCGCCGGTCTGCTTGAAGCGATGCCTGCTGAACAGCACCTCGTGCTCGAAGTCCATCAGACCGCACTGGTCGCGCACCAGATCCAGACGCTCCAGCACCGCGGCGCGGTCCTTGCCGTGGATCATGGCAAACAGGTTGTAGGGCCAGTCGGGCAGGCGGCGCGGACGTTGGTAGCAGAGGTTGACCAGGCCGGAGGCGCCGATGCAGCGGCCGAGTTCGTCGATGCGTTCATCCGGGATATTCCACACCACCATGGCGTTGGCGCGAAAGCCCAGTTCGTGATGGCGCACCACGATGCCGAAGCGCTTGATGACGTCCTGTTCCAGCAGGCGTTCCAGCCGGCTCAGTACATCCGCTTCAGTGAGCCCGGCGATGGCGCCGATTTCGGCATACGGTCGCGCCACGAGCGGCAGTCCATCCTGGATTGCGGCGATGAGGGAATAGTCCTGAGTATCGAGAGAAAATCCGGCTTTCGCAGTCGGGCCCCGCATGCTTCGACGGTCGGCCAGGGCCACCGTGGCGCGTAGGTCGAAGCCAAGGTCGATGTGGTAGTCCTGCACCATGGGCAGGCGCATGATGGGCAACCCGGTCTCCTGCTCGATGGCATGCAGCACGCGATCCAGGTGGGCGGCATTGGACGCGGTGGCGACGAGCCAGAGGTTGAATTGATGTTCGCGTTCGTAGTTGTGGTTGATCTCGGGATGGAGGTTCACCACCTGCGCCACTTCGGCTAAGCGCGCCGCCGGCACGGCCATGGCGGCAAGGGTGCTGACTCCGATGCGATTCGGGCGGATTACGGCGCCGATGCGGCTGATGACACCTTCCCGCGTCAGGCGGCGCAGCGTTTCCAGGACTTCCTCCACGCCCATGCCGAGGCGGTGCGAGAGGATGTCGAAGGGCGCCGCGGTGAGCGGAAAGCCACGCTGAAAATCATTGAGCAGATTCATCTGGACGTCGCTCATAGTCCGATCCTGTGGGCGCGTGAGGTGAAGAAAATCCCGCTCGGGCTCTCGGCTGGCAGCGTGCCAATGCGCGCGAAGGAATCCGGGTCATAGATTTCGATCCGGTTTTCGTCGCGCACCGACAGCCATACCTGCTCGCCACGCGGCGAGAACTCCAGATGTAATACGCCTTTGCCTGGCTTCAGGGTTTTGACGATGCTGCGTGAGGGTAGGTCGAGAACCTGTACCGTGTCGTTGTCGGGGAAGGCAAAGTTGATCCATACCTGGCGACCGTCGGGGCGCGCTACGGCGAACACGGCCTGGCCGGCAACCGGAATGCGCGCGATTTCCTTCCAGGTATTCTGGTCGGCGATGATGACTTCATGCTGGCCGACCGCGGGCAGGACAACCTGATTGCCGGTAGCGGCCCAGCCTTCAAGGTGGGGCATTTTGTAGACCGGCAGCTTTTCGCCGTGGCGCCCGAACTCGACCAGGGCGCGTTTTACGCCGGCATCGAGGTTCCACAGATCGAGCAGGGCCACGCCGTCTTCGCCGAACAGGCCGGCTGCGTAGTAGCGGCCATCGGACGTGATCATGCCATCGTAGGGTTCCTCGCCGATGTCCACGAATTTATGCAGAACGGGCTGCTTCGGATCATGCATGTCGGCCACCCAGATTTCGCCGGCGTCGTACAGGCTAAAGACGAAGCGATGACCTGGCGCATCGACCAGCCCCACGACTTTCGAGCGCTTGCCGTTGGCGCCTACGGCGGGAATGTCGGCTACGAGAGAAAGGTCGTTCGCGTCGAACACTTTCACGCCGCCAGGTTCGTAGTTGGCGACAGCAACAAGTGTGCCATCGGGCGAGATCGCCCCGCCGATGCTGTTGCCGCCCTGGATGATGCGGCGTTCGATGCGCTGCCTGAGAATGTCAACTTTGGTCAGGCCGCCATCACGGCCGAACACGTAGGCATAGCGTTCGTCGCGGGCGTAGCTAATGGAGGCGTGTGACAGATCTCCCAATCCTTCCACTTTGGCCAGACTGCTGCGATGGGTGGTGTCGAGAATCTGCACACTGCCGGTGGCGCGCTCGATGACCACACCGAGATCGCCCGTGCCGCGCAGGGCAGGCGTGGCGCAGCCTGCAAGCATGCTGAGTGCGAGGAGCGGGGCGAGTAGGCTAGCGCGCATCGGGGAAGCCTGTTTGCAGCGAATCCACGATCCAGCCTGCTTCGGATTCAGAGATGAAATTGTTCCATGGCGGCATGGGTGTTCCGGGCCGTCCTTGAAGAATGGTGCTGATCAATGCAGCAGCGGGTTTGTCCTTGAGCGCCTGTGGCGTAAGCGCGGGGCCGAGGCCGCCGGTGAGTTTCATGCCGTGGCACGAGCCGCAATCCTGACGGACGAGGCGAATGAGTTCGTGTTTCCTTTCCTGGCTGAGATGCGACGTGTCGGCCTGGATAGGGGTCGAGGTGGTTGCAATCATGATTCCTGCTGTCAGCAAATATTTCATTTGTTTTTGTTGTCTGCCTACAGAAAGAGGCGGGGCGGAAATCCGCCCCGTCTTGCCAGCTTAATACACGTCGTGTTGCGTGTTGTAGACGTTGAACTTGCCTGTCGGCGTAACCAGGCGCTTGTCCTTGATTACGGTCTTCAGCTTGCGCGTCTTGTCATCGATGACCACGATGGCCGATTCCTGGGTCTTTCCGTTCCAGACTGAGAACCAGACTTCATCGCCCGCCTTGTTGTACTCAGGTTGTACCACGCGCTTCGGTCCTTCACCCAGCCCCGCCATGTCCGCGATCTTCAGCGTCTCGAAGGGCTTATCGAGGTGCCTGATATCGAATACCGCCACTGCCTGGCTGTTATCAGATGACGGGTTCAAGGGCGAATCAACCCACAGATTCTTCGACTTCGGGTGGGTCTTGATGAATAGTGAGCCGCTGCCTTGTCCCGTGAGCTTGCGTACCACATTCCAGGCTTGCTTCGGATGCCTGACCGGGTCGGTACCAATCAACACGATGCTGTCGTCGCCCAGGTGGCTGGTGGCCCATACCGGTCCGAATTTCGGATCGACGAAGTTGGCGCCACGGCCCGGATGCGGGATCTTGCCCACGCCGTCCTTGACCAGTTTCACCAGTTTGTCTTCTTTCGAATCAACCACCGCAATGGTATTGCGCTGGTTTGCCGCCACCATGAAGTAGCGCTTGGTGGAATCCCAACCGCCATCATGCAGGAAGCGTTCGGTGCCGATGGT
>JAHENE010000040.1 GCA_024643305.1 Thiobacillaceae bacterium
TGTCATGGAATAATTGCGTATGCCTGAACAAACCAAAAAAACTGCCTGCCTTGCCTTGTCCGGTGTTGAAGAAGCATATGGCTGGCTTGGTGCGGAAGCGGACGATCCACTCGTACGGCAGGCGCTTGAACTGGCCTGGCCGGTTCTGTCACCTTTGCAGACGCCTGGCGGTTCCAATCTGTTTGCACATGCTGTGGGCGCGGCGCGCATTGTGTACGAGTTGAAGCTTGGACATGAAGCGGTACTTGCCACCCTGCTATTTCCTCTGGTGGAAAGGGTTAATGGCGACCTGCTTGAGCAGTTCGGCGAGGCCATGCAACTGGCTAAAGCTGTAGCAGCCATGTCCAGGATTGAGGTCCTGGCCCATGGTACCCAGGATGCCGATGTGGAGCCGGGAGCGCAGATCGAGTCGCTGCGGAAAATGGTATTGGCCATGGTGCAGGATGTGCGGGCGGTATTGATCAAACTGGCGGAACGCACCCATGCCCTTCGCTGTGCGGCTAGAGCAGAGCCCGATTTACAGCAGTTGCTGGGACAACAGGCACGAGAGTTGTTCGCACCGCTGGCGAACCGGCTTGGCGTGTGGCAGGTCAAGTGGGAAATGGAAGACTGGGCCTGCCGCTACCTTGATAGCAGTACCTACAAGCGTATTGCGACGCTGCTGGATGAAAAGCGTGGCGACCGCGAGCGTTACATTGCCGAGGTCGTGGCAACTTTACAGGCAGAATTGACCAGGAATGGCATCAAGGCCGAGATAATGGGCAGGCCCAAGCACATTGCCAGCATCATCAACAAGATGCGGCGCAAGGATTTGGGTTTCGAGCAGTTATATGACATTCGCGCCGTGCGCGTGCTGGTCGAAAAGGAGTCTGACTGCTATGCCGTGCTGGGCATTGTGCATAACCTGTGGCTGCCTATCCCCAGCGAGTTCGACGACTACATCTCCCATCCCAAGACCAACGACTACCGCAGTTTGCATACAGCCGTTGTCGGCCCAGAAGAAAATGCGCTGGAAGTGCAGATTCGTACTTTCGACATGCACAGACATGCCGAACTTGGGGTTGCCGCGCACTGGCGTTACAAGGAAGGGGGCAAGACAGATGCGCGCATGGAGGAAAAAATTGCCTGGCTGCGCCAGTTGCTGGAATGGAAAGATGATGTTGCCGATGCCAGCGAGTTCGCTGATCAATTCCGTACCGAATTATTCCAGGATCAGGTCTATGTACTGACTCCGCTGGGGCGGGTAATCGCGCTTGAGAGAGGTGCCACGCCGATTGATTTCGCTTACGTTCTGCATACCGACATGGGTCATCGATGCCGCGGCGCTCGGGTGGACGGAATCATGGTTCCACTGAACACGCCGCTGCAAAATGGCCAGCGTGTGGAAGTGATGGCCGTCAAGCAGGGCGGCCCAAGCCGTGACTGGCTAAATCCGCAACTGGGCTATGTGCGTACCCAAGCCGTGACTGGCTAAATCCGCAACTGGGCTATGTGCGTACCCATCGCGCTCGATCCAAAGTGCGAACCTGGTTCAAGCAGCGGGATCAGGGCGAACTCACGCAAGTGGGTCGTGCCCAGTTCGACAAGGAAAGAAAACGCCTCGGCGTAGGCGACGTCAATCTGGAAAAGCTGGCCCAGGAAATGAAATTCAAGTCGGCGGACGAATTTCTCGCCGCATTGGGACGCGGCGATGTCGGCCCTCAAATTCTTGCTCGCGCCTTGCGGGAGCAGGGAGCCCCGGTTATTCCATTGCCGGCGCGCAAATCACCCCCCCGAAAATCTGTCAGCGGTGTGCTTGTGGAAGGCCTGGGCGATGTACCGCTTGTCATGGCCCGCTGCTGCAAGCCTGAACCTCCCGACGCTATCGTGGCCTACACCACAGTGGGCCGTGGCGTAACCGTACATCGGCGCAACTGCCCCAGCCTGTCGAAATTCAACCCCGACCGCTTCCTGCAGGCAGCGTGGGCAGAAAGTGGTCGAGAGGGCGGCTTCACCCTCGATATTCGATTACGCGCCTTCGATCGCCAGGGCTTGTTGCGGGATGTGTCGGATGTATTCACCAAGGAGCGGGTCGATGTGCTGCGGGTGAATACTGAATCCGTGGGCGAGTATGCCAACATGGCCCTGACGGTCAGGGTACGGGAAGCTGCCCAGGTTGGGCGCCTCATCAACAGGCTTGGCCAGGTTCAGAGTGTGATCGAAGTAGGACGGTAGCCGCTCCGCCCTGAACTATTTCTGGAATGGCTGGATCAGTTTGCGCACGGAATCGTAGGCATTGTCCTGAATGACCACGAAGCCATCATAGCTGCTGTCGAAAGCATCAAGGGTGACTGCTCCAACCGGCGTATCCTTTTTCAGTGACAGGAAAGCATCCCGCAGCTTGTTGCGCATGCTGACCGGCATGCTGGGATGTACGGCAAAGACGTAGGATGGCAGAGCAGGGGTGGAGCCAATCACGACAATGCCTTTGTCCTTGAAGTCGTCGGCAGTAGAGTCTTTCAGGATGCCCCCCTCAAAATCCCCTGCGAGAACGGCCTTGGCAATGTTGTCGTAGTGCTTAAGATAGGCAAACTGGGAGAAATCCGTGGTGCCAAGTCCCATGGAGGCGACCGCTGCTTTTTGAAGCAAGGCCTTTTCGTCGCCGAAAGCGAAGCGCTTGCCTTTCAGGTCTGCAGGGTAATGGATGGCGGAACCGGCCTTGGTCGCTATGACAAGCGAGAAGGTTGGTTTTCCATTAGTCGTTGGCGCAACCAGAGGAATGACGCCATATTTTTTTTGGGCATCGATGTAGGCGACGGGGGTGAGGTAGGCGATTTGCGTCTGCTCGGTTCCAATATCGTCAACGGCAGATCCCAGGTTTGGAGAGGGGCGAAAGCGTATGTTCAGGCCGGTATTAAGTGCAAGATAATTGGTTAGCGCACTCATGCGCTTGACCATCTCCACGGGGATATCCATGGCTACCGAGCCCATTGTTACCATGGTGTCTTCAGCTCTTTTCTTCTGTCCGGCAAACGTCGTAGCGCTGGAAATCAACAGAAGTGCGGCAATTCCAGCTGCAAGATTTCGTTGCATCTATGCTTCCTCCCTGGGTAGTTGCGAAAAAAGCGAATATTGGTCGCGCCCTTGTTGTTTGGCTGTATACAAAGCCTTGTCCGCCGAAAAATACAGGGATTGCTTTGTGCTCGCGTCGCTTCCATATTGGGCTATCCCGGAGCTGAGTGTAATGGATACGTTCTGTCCGCTAAAGTTGAACACGTAAGACTTGATCTTTTTCAGCAGCTGGCGAACAAGCTTGGCTGCCTGCTGCTCACTGGTATGGTAGAGAAGTATGGAGAATTCATCCCCGCCAAGTCTTGCCGGCGAATCGGAGCGGCGTACGGCTTCCTTGAGAAACGTTCCTATCTGTTGCAGCACTTCATCCCCTGCGGCGTGGCCGTAGGTGTCGTTGATGTCCTTGAAATTGTCCACATCGATCAATACCAGAGACAACGGTTCCTTGTACCTGTCGGCCTGTGAAAGCATTTGCTCAAACACTTCGTCGAACTGGCGACGATTCGGCAGCTTGGTTAGCCAATCCGTTGTGGCCATGGAACTCAGCATTTCCAAGGCGTTTTCGAGTTCATCCGTACGTGCGATGAGCTCGATATTCTTGTTTCTCAACGCCTGGTCGGCCAGATCGATCTTGCTCTGCAGTTTTTCATAATTGCTGGCAAGTTGCTGATTGAGTTTGTTGAAGACGTTGATCAGACGGCCGATTTCGTCGCCACTGCTTACCTCGAGTTCCTTGGCAATATAAGGCTCGCCCTTGTTTATGGTTGCTTCCATGGTCTCGGTGAGCTTGTGGATTGGGTTGACAATGCCGCGTGAGGCAAAAACATAAACGATTACACCCAGGATAAGCCCCAAAAATGTCTGCTCGATGATGATGCGGGTATACAGTTCGTCAATTGCCTGCTCGAGAGGTTCGGTGCTGATGTCGACAGCCACGGAGCCAACAATTGCCCCATCAAAAACAATCGGTGATTGGAAGCGGCGGTATTGCTTGGTCGTGTTGACGACCGCCTGGCTCATGATGCGTTCATCCTTGTTGAGGATGCTCACGCCCATCACATTGGGCTGGTCTGCAACGTTTCTGGACAGGATTTCAAGGTTGCCGTAGTCGTACCCAACGACGAGGCTGGCCGCACCGGCTGCGGTGGTGTTGGCCATGTTCTGGCCGGAATAGTTCATCATTTCGCCAAGATGGATGCGCTCGTTTTTCACGCGAGCAATACCAACGGCAACCGAAGTGATCACGGCGCCGACAGCAACGTATCCGATGAGTTTGGCGCTTAAGCCCCAACCTTGCGCCACATGGTCTCCTTGGAAGTTATTTCTTTAGGCGAAAAGCATTTACTTGGTTCGATATTACGTCTAATTACAAGCGATAGTGAATAGTTCAAAAGTTATAAAACCTATATCGCTTTATGGTTATTTGGTTGTTTATCTCCAATAACGGTGTGCAATGGTGATGGGAGGAAGCAATTTTCATTGAGCATTTCCCATGAATATGGTGACGGCTACATTTCGCTTTTTTGCAGAATTGAATGATTTTCTCCCCCCCGATCGGAGAAAGCGGGCGTTTTCATGGCCATGTGCGCGAGCAGCCACCACCAAGCACATGATCGAAGCACTGGGTGTTCCGCATACCGAGGTAGAAGTCATTCTGGTGAATGGCGAATCGGTTGGTTTCGATCGGCTGCTGCAAGATGGTGACCAGGTGTCGGTGTACCCCCGAATAGAGGGGCTGGGTGGCGAGCCGTTGCTGAAGATACGGGAATATCCTCTCAGCCCGCCCCGTTTTGTTGCGGACGCGCACCTTGGCAAATTGGCGCATATGCTGCGCATGATGGGGTTCGACACCCTGTTTGACAACCAATTTCATGATGAGGAGATCGTTGCGCTTGCCGAAAAGGAGGCCCGCATCATCCTGACTCGCGATCGTGAACTGCTCAAGCGCCGCAATGTTGCATACGGCTGTTATCTGCATGCCCAGAAGCCGGAGCAGCAATTGAGAGAGATTGTCGATCGCCTGCATCTTACAGGCAGCGCCAGGCCATTTACCCTTTGTTTGCACTGCAATGCGCCTTTACGCACGATCGACAAGGCTCAAGTGCTTGATAGGCTGCCGCCCAGGGTTCGGCAGCATTACGATCGTTTCAGCACCTGCGATGCCTGCGGGCGTGTTTACTGGGAGGGTTCACACTGGCGCAATATGCGCAGGGTGCTCAAAGACGTCACGCAAGAATAATTATGTGTATGAAATAGGGTGCACCGAGAGTTCTCGTGCATGGGGCTTTACTTGCAACCAGAAAATGCAAAGAATTGACGCATGTATCGCCGGATTCATGCCAATCAGCATGGCGAACAATTATGACAAATGATAAGCGGAGGCTTGGTGCAAATTTATTCCACTTTAGGGGGCAAAATTGAAAGTTCTCAATGGGTTTTTGTTGGCACTCGTATTTCTCTCCAGTCAGTCCCTTGCCGCTGAAAATGAACCAGCGGAATTGTTAACCCGTTTTCCCCACTATTACACAAGCTACTCAATCAATGAGGATGGCTCATTTACGGAGTCACGGGAGTGGAGTAGAACCATTTTGAATGAACGCGTTCTGGAGAGTTCAAAGCGCGCTTCTGTCACATACAGCACGAGCATTCAGAACGCCGAAGTCGTTGATGCTTATACCCGCAAGGCTGATGGACGTCGTATAGACGTACCAAAATCCAATTACCAACTTGAGGTAAATAGCGGAAAAGGTGCCGACTCTCCCGTCTATTCTGACCAAACTACGCTTTCGGTGGTTTTTCCGGATGTTTCAGTAGGGGACACGGTGTTTTTTTCCTATCGGCTAATTAACAAGGAGGCAATATTCCCTGGGCATTTCTCGACTATCGGAGTTTTCCCCCGTCAAACGTCATTTGATGATGTCAGGGTTCGATTTGATTGGCCATCCTCGCTTTGGGTGCAGTTCGAGGCACGCGAACTTACCGAAGTTGCCAAAAATGAGAAAGCCGGCCGCAAGCAGGTTGAGTGGTCTTTCCAGAACAAAACCCCGCTAAGAAGCAAACGCAGGAACTATTCTGTCTACGATGTCGAAAAGGAGCCGGGCTATTCGTTCTCAACGTTCAGAACATACGATGAGATTTCCAAGGCCTATGGCGAACGTGCCCATCCAAAGGCTGCTGTCACAGATCGAGTTCGAAAGCTGGCGGATGACATCGCCAGGAACAAGAAAAACCAGCGAGAACAGGCACGCAGCCTGTACGACTGGGTGGCGACCAAGATCAACTATGCGGGAAACTGTATTGGTATCGGTGCTGTCGTGCCACGTGACCTGGATTTTGTCCTGGATAACCGCATTGGGGATTGCAAGGATCATGCAACCTTACTTGAAGCCCTGCTGGCGGCTAAGGGGATAGAAAGCAAACAAGCGCTCATCAATGCGAGCAATAGCTACAAGTTGAATAGGATCCCCGTGGTTTCCATGGTTAACCATGTAATCAACTATATTCCCAGCCTGAATTTGTATGTGGATTCGACGTCCGAGACTACGCCCTTTGGAATGTTGCCATTCTCATCGGAAGACAAGCCTGTGATCCTGGTTGATGGGACAAAGCCCGGGGCCAGGACGCCGCCATCTCTTCCCGGCAGCAACCAACAGCACATGAAAACTGTTGTGAAAATTCATGACGATGGTTCCGTGGAGGGCGATGTGGAAATTTCGCTCAAAGGTGGCTTTGCAGTTGATGCAAGGGACCGCATGAGGGATTTGCCTAAGGAGCAGGAAGAGGAATTGGTCAAGAATGTCCTTCAGGGCATGGGCTACATTGGAACAGGGAAATTTGATAAAGACGACGCTCAAGAGCTTCTGGATAACTACCACTACAAGGCTGTATTTTCGATGCAGGATTTTGTACAGATGCCAGGAGCAGGGGCCTTCCGAATTCAGCCCATTTTTTACAGTGAGGCGCCAATTGCCAATTTTCTTGGTGCTGCAGTCGAACCCGTGGAGCCAGCTGAAGTGACATGTTCAAACGGCTCGTCTACAGAGGAGTATGTCTATTATTTGCCAAAGTCCGTAAAGGTGCTTTCCGTTCCGGAAGACATGAAGGTGAAAAACGATTTCCTTTCCTACAGCGCAACATATCGCCTGAAAGGGAATACGCTGAAAATAAAGCGTGATCTCGTGGACAATACCGTCGGGAATGTTTGCAAACCATCTGTTTTTGAGGCGTACAAGAAATTCGCCCTCAAGGTCCAGCAAAACATAAAGGCACAGGTTGTTTACAGGTAGGCGGATAGAACGGCCGTAGGGTTGTCGGTTGTTTCATGCTGGGATTGCTGAATAGGCACTCCGGAAAGCTTGCGGCTGACAGGGCATACCGGCTACAATTCGCGCCTCAGAAGTACTGATTAACAGGCGCGTAGCTCAGCTGGTTAGAGCACCACCTTGACATGGTGGGGGTCGTTGGTTCGAGTCCAATCGCGCCTACCAATTCTTATAGGGCCGGGATGGTCCGATTTTGGCAAGGGGTCGAATGGCCCACGGAGGTTGCGAAATGTCACCGCGAACTTGTTTTTCCAGCCATGGATAAAAAGCCGTCGCAGTCATTTGTTTGCACCTTGAAATAATATAGTGGTGAATGAAAAGCGCGGTGTCCCCGCGCTTTTTGTTTTTGGAGATTCTGTATGGTTAACGTCACCCTTCCGGATGGGTCGGTCAGAAGTTTCGAATCCCCGGTTTCCATTGCGCAAGTTGCCGCCAGCATAGGCCCCGGTCTGGCCAAGGCCGCCCTGGCCGGGCGGGTCAACGGCAAGCTGGTGGACACCGGATTTGTTATGGATGCAGACAGCCAACTGTCCATTGTCACCGATAAGGATGCAGATGGCCTGGATCTGATCCGCCATTCCACCGCCCACTTGCTGGCCTATGCGGTAAAAGAGCTGTTTCCCGATGCCCAGGTGACCATTGGCCCGGTGATCGAGGATGGTTTTTACTACGATTTTTCCTACAAGCGCCCGTTTACGCCGGAAGACCTCGAAACCATCGAGAAGAAAATGGCCGAGTTGGCGAAGAAAGACATTCCGGTAGAGCGGAGCGTGATGCCCCGCGACGAAGCCGTGAAGTTTTTCAAGGGCCTTGGTGAGCACTACAAGGCTGAAATCATTGCCTCGATTCCAACCAACGAGGACATTTCGCTCTACCGCGAAGGCGATTTCATTGACCTGTGCCGTGGCCCGCACGTGCCATCCACCGGAAAAATCAAGCACTTCAAGCTGATGAAGCTGGCCGGCGCCTACTGGCGCGGTGACTCCAAAAACGAAATGCTGCAGCGCGTGTACGGCACCGCCTGGACCAGTAAGGATGATCTGGCCGCCTACCTGCATCGCCTGGAAGAGGCTGAAAAGCGCGACCACCGCAAACTGGCCAAGCAACTGGAACTCTTCCACATGCAGGACGAAGCGCCGGGCATGGTGTTCTGGCACCCCAAGGGCTGGGTGATCTGGCAGCAGATCGAACAGTACATGCGCCAGAAGTTTGTCGAGTACGATTACCAAGAAGTACGTACCCCGGCAGTGATGGACCGCAGCCTGTGGGAAAAATCCGGCCACTGGGACAATTACCGCGAAAACATGTTCACCACGGCCTCGGAAAATCGGGATTATGCGGTCAAGCCGATGAATTGCCCGGGGCACGTACAGATTTTCAACAGCGGCCTGCATTCCTACCGCGACCTGCCACTGCGTCTGGCGGAATTCGGTTCCTGCCACCGCAATGAGCCATCTGGGGCTTTGCACGGCATCATGCGCGTGCGAGGCTTTACCCAGGATGACGCCCATATTTTTTGCACTGAAGATCAGATTGAAGCCGAAGTAGCGGACTTTATCGTCATGCTGCAAAAGGTCTACGCGGATTTTGGCTTCAACGATGTGCTGGTGAAACTCTCCACCCGCCCGGACAAGCGCGTAGGTAGTGACGAGTCCTGGGACAAGGCGGAATCAGCGCTGGCGGCGGCGCTTGACCAGAACAAGCTGGCCTACGATCTGCAGCCGGGGGAGGGGGCGTTTTACGGCCCCAAGATCGAATTTACCCTGAAGGACTCATTGGGCCGGCTGTGGCAGTGCGGCACCATACAGCTGGATTTCAACCTGCCTGTGCGTCTGGATGCCGAGTTTGTCGACGAGGACAACACCCGCAAGCCGCCGGTCATGCTGCATCGCGCCATTCTGGGTTCCATGGAGCGCTTCATCGGCATTCTGATCGAGCACCATGCCGGCAATTTCCCGCTTTGGCTTGCGCCGGTCCAGGCCGTGGTGCTCAATATCACGGAGACACAGGCGGACTTTGCGCAGAAAGTGACAGAAACCCTTAAAAAGGTGGGTATCCGGGCAGTTTCGGACTTGAGTAATAACAAAATAAGCTATAAAATTCGGGAACATAGCATGCAGAAGTTGCCCTACCTGCTGGTGGTGGGCGACAAGGAAATGACGGCCGGGAGTGTGGCCGTTCGTGCCCGAGGCAACCAGGACCTGGGCGTGATGAAGCTGGAAGAGTTCATCGCCAGGGTTTCGGAAGAAACCGTAGCACGCAGCTAAAATTTAAGGACAGCGAACGAGGAGCGGGGTAGCTTGCCGCTCCTTGTTTATTTTTGCCCCATAGCGGGTTTGATTTGGAGAATGGCTCATCGCTACTGATAAGCAGACGCGGATCAACGGAGACATTGAAGCTCCCGAAGTTCGCTTGATTGGTTCTGAAGGTGAACAACTGGGAGTCGTGAGCTTGCGCCAAGCGCAGCAAGCAGCAGAAGAAGCGGATCTGGACCTGGTGGAGATTTCTCCTACCGCCAAACCGCCGGTCTGCAAGATCATGGACTTCGGCAAGTTCAAGTATCAGGAAAGCAAGAAACAGCACGAAGCCAAGCTCAAGCAGAAGCTGGTGCAGGTCAAGGAAATCAAGTTCCGGCCTGGCACAGACGAGGGTGATTACCAGATCAAGCTTCGCAATATCACCAAGTTTTTGGGTGAGGGCGACAAGGTAAAAGTGACTTTGCGGTTTCGTGGTCGTGAAATGGCTCACCAGGAACTGGGGCTGGCGCAGTTGAAGCGGGTGGAAGCGGATGTGGCGGAGATTTCTGTTACCGAGCAGTTTCCCAAGATGGAAGGTCGCCAGATGGTGATGGTGCTGGCGCCGAAAAAGAAGAATTAATGACGAATTCAGGCCGGATGCGGCCTGGCGATTGAAAGATCGCCGAATGTATCCCAAGAAGTTCAGCGGGTAAAAAAAGTGTTTTCGAGGCGAAAACCACCTGGCTGGATACCGAAAATCAAGGAGCAATCATGCCCAAGATGAAGTCCAAGAGCGGCGCCGCCAAGCGGTTTCGCGCCCTGGGTAGTGGCAAGTTCAAGCGTACCCACGCTTTCCTGCGTCACATCCTCACCAAGAAAACCACCAAGCGCAAGCGCCAGTTGCGTGGCATGGCTGTTGCCCATGCTGCTGACCAGAAATCCATGCGCAAGATGTTGCCGTACGCTTAAGGAGGATAGAACATGCCACGCGTAAAAAGAGGTGTAACGGCTCGCGCCAGCCACAAAAAGGTGCTTGAAGCCGCCAAGGGTTACCGCGGTCGCCGCGGCAACGTATTCCGTGTCGCCAATGAGGCGGTGATGAAGGCGGGGCAGTATGCTTACCGAGATCGCCGCCAGAAAAAGCGCCAGTTCCGCGCGTTGTGGATTGCCCGTATCAACGCGGCTGCCCGCGAATGCGGCCTGTCCTACAGCGTATTCATGAATGGCCTCAAAAAAGCCGCTATTGAAGTGGACCGTAAAGTTCTGGCCGATATCGCCGTGTTCGACAAGGATGCGTTTGCGAAAATGGCTGAGCAGGTGAAAGCAGGCCTCGCTGCCTAAATAGTGCAGCCGTGAAAAAGAGGCCCCCGTGGCCTCTTTTTTTATCGGTTCAACTTAACTGAGAATGCGAAATCCAAACGAAATACTTGCCAAAGCCCTACCCGCAATCCGCGGGTGTCAGGACTTGCCTGCACTCGAACAAGTCAAGGCCCGTTTCCTTGGCAAGCAGGGGGAACTGACCGAATTGCTCAAGTCGCTTGGCGGCTTGTCGGCTGAAGAAAAAAAGTCTGCAGGCGTTCGTGTCAACGAGGCCAAACAGGCTCTGGAGTCAGCCCTGAAGATGCGCCGCGATGCCCTTCAGGAAGCCGAATTTCAGCGCAGGCTGAAAGAAGAGACGCTGGATGTCACCATGCCCGGCCGTGGGCGAGGTCATGGAGGGCTGCATCCGGTTACCCGCACCCTGGAGCGTATCCAGAACCTGTTCCGTTCCATGGGTTTCGATGTGGCATATGGCCCCGAAATCGAGACGGATTTCTACAATTTCACTGCGTTGAACATTCCGGAAGACCATCCGGCGCGCGCGATGCACGATACTTTTTACCTGCAATCAGGCGAACTGCTGCGTACCCATACTTCGCCGGTGCAGGTGCATTACATGCAGTCCAACAAGCCGCCATTCCGGATCATTGCACCGGGGCGGGTTTATCGCTGCGATTCGGATGTCACCCACACACCCATGTTCCACCAGGTGGAAGGTTTGTGGGTTGATGAGTATGTCTCCTTCGCGGATTTGAAAGGCGTGCTGGCTGATTTCATACGCCGTTTCTTCGAGCAGGATGATCTCAAGGTGCGTTTCCGGCCCTCATTTTTCCCATTTACCGAACCTTCGGCGGAAATGGATATCGGCTGTGTGATCTGTGGCGGTGAGGGCTGTCGGGTCTGCTCGCATACCGGCTGGCTGGAAGTGTTGGGCTGTGGCATGGTGCATCCCAATGTTTTCAAGCATGTGGATGTCGATTCCGAGCAGTATCTGGGCTTCGCTTTTGGCTTGGGTGTCGAACGTCTCGCCATGCTTCGCTATGGCGTGGACGATCTG
>JAHENE010000256.1 GCA_024643305.1 Thiobacillaceae bacterium
CCGAGCCCGCTCCCGCCGCTGCCAAGGGCGACCCCAAAGCCGCCGAGGCCATTGTCAATCAGGTTTGCGCAGGCTGCCACGGCGCTGATGGCAACAGTGCCATCGCCGTCAACCCCAGCCTAGCCGGTCAGGGTTTTGAATATCTCCACAAGCAGCTGACCAATTTCAAATCCGGTGAGCGCAAGAGTCCTGTCATGTCCGGCCTTGTAGCCACGCTTTCGCCTGCTGACATGAACAACCTGGCTGCCTATTTCAGCGGGAAACAGGCAAAGCCCGGTACTGCCAAGGACATGGAGAAGGCCCTTTTAGGCCAGAAAATCTATCGTGGCGGCGTGCAGGGTTCCGGGGTTCCAGCCTTCGCCTCCTGCCACGGCGCCACTGGCCAGGGCATCCCTGTACAGTTCCCGCGTCTTGCCGGCCAGCAGGCCGACTACGTAATTGACCAATTAAACAAGTTCCGCTCCGGCGAGCGCGCCAATGACGCTGGCAAGATGATGCGCGTGATTGCTGCCAAGATGACTCCGCAGGAAATGGAAGGCGTAGCCCAATATATCCGCGGCTTGCGCTAAAATCGGGGCCAACCTGTCAAACAAAGAGGGTGACGCAGGTCACCCTCTTTTCATTTAGCAAATACAATCATGCGCGCGGACGAACCCTTCGGCAAAGCAGTCTACGAGCTTTTCAGCTCAATGCGTTTTGCCATCAGCCTGCTGACCCTGCTGGCGATAGCCTCAATCATCGGTACGGTACTGAAGCAGGCAGAGCCCTACAACAATTACATCATCCAGTTTGGGCCGTACTGGTTTGACGTATTCCGCTCGCTGGGCCTGTACGACGTCTATCACGCGGCCTGGTTTCTGGTCATTCTCACTTTCCTGGTCACGTCCACCAGCCTGTGCATTTACCGCAATGCGCCAGGCATGGTGAAGGAGATGAAAAATTTCCGCGAGCATGTCACCGAGCAGTCGCTGGCCGCGTTTTCCCACAAAAGCGAAACTGCTCATGACCGCGACCCGCAAACCCTGGCCAGCCATTTGGCTGCTTACCTGGAACAGCAAGGCTTCAAAACACGTATCCACCCCCGCGAAAACGGCGTGCTGGTTGCCGCCAAACGCGGCGCAGCAAGCCGTCTGGGTTATCTGCTCGCACACTCCGCCATTGTGCTCATTTGCATTGGCGGCTTGCTCGACGGCAATCTTATATTCAAGGCCCAGCAGTTGCTCGGTACCAAGAAAATTGAAACCCGCGACATCCCACAAAGCCAGGTGCCGGCCATCAGCCGGCTCTCGCCAGACAACCCTTCATTCCGCGGCAGTGTTCAGATACCCGAGGGCAGCACTGCAGATGTGGTGTTCCTTAACGTCGCCGATGGCTATCTGGTGCAGGATCTTCCATTTGTTGTGAAGCTCAAGGATTTTCGCATCGAGCATTACTCGACCGGCCAGCCCAAGCTGTTTGAAAGCGACATCGAACTGTTTGACAGAAAAGGTAAAAAAATTCGCGAGGCCACCATCGCCGTCAACAAACCCTTGATTCAGGATGGCGTAGCGATTTACCAGGCCAGCTTCGGTGATGGCGGCAGTCGCCTGGAAATCCGCAGCTGGAATCTTTTTTCACCTTTTGCCGAAGTTTTCAACGTAGAAGGCGAGGTGCATGGCGCATCCCACCTGGAGAACGATGGGGTTGAATATCAGCTTGAATTCACCGACTTCCGCCTGTTCAACATTGAAAACATGGGTGGCGAACCCCCCAAACAAAACGCCATGAGCGTGAAAAGTGACAACAAGTCACTACATAATGTAGGCCCCAGCTACCAGGTAAAAGTCCGCAACCCACGCGGCGAAGCAAGGGAATACCACAACTACATGCTACCGGTAACGGTGGATGGGCGCATGTATCTGCTGTCTGGCGTGCGCGAAGCCCCCAACGAGCCGTTCCGCTACCTACGATTGCCTGCCGACCCGCAGGGCAAAATCGACACTTTCATGCGCCTGCGTGGCGCGTTGATGAATCCCGCCCTACGCAGCGAAATCGCCTCGCGCTTCGCCAGTAACGCATTACCTCCGAGTGAGCTGGGCAGCCAACTGTATGACCGACTTGAAGCCAGCGCCCGCAACATTCTGGATCTTTTTGCCCAGGGGGGGTTCAATGCCATGGGTCAATTCATCGAAACACGCATTCCTGAGAAAGAACGTCCGCAGGCTACGGAGACTTTCCTGCGCATCCTGGAACTCTCCGCTTTCGAGGCATTGAAAATTGCCGACAGCAAAGCCGGTCTGCCCACCCCCAATTCCGATGACGCCACGGGCTTTTTCGTGCGCGACAGCCTCAACGCCTTTTCTGATTTGTTCTTTTATGGCGCGCCGGTTTATCTGCAACTCGAATCCTTTGATCAGGTTCAGGCGTCCGGCCTGCAGATGACCCGCTCTCCCGGCAAGAATCTGGTTTATTTCGGCTCCCTGCTGCTGGTGTTGGGTATTTTCGCCATGCTCTACGTAAGGGAACGCCGCGCCTGGATACTCGTCAAAAGCGACAGCGCCCTGTTCGCCTTTGCTTCGCCTCGCAAAACGGTTGATTTCGAGCAGGAATTTGCACAACACAGCCACGCCATCGAGCAGTTGGCTTCCAAGGATTAATCATGGAACTCGCCTTTAACACCCCACAGCCATTTTTCAAACGCCTGTCGATTTTTGACTGGCTTTTCGCGTTTGTGCTCGCCCTCGGCGCCGGTTTCGCATTCAACCGCTATGGCGCTTATACGGATGCCTATGACAAGGGCGTGCTCATCGCTGTCGTGCCCGTGCTGGCATGGCTTGGCTGGACCTGGAAACCGGTGCGCCTGTTTCTGGCCGTTTCCTTTGCGTTGGCACTGGTGGCCATATATTTCTACCGTGGTGACCTGGGGCGGATGGAACTGGCCTTCTTTCTCAAATTCATGATCTCCAGCCAGGCTGCCATCATGTGGATGTGCGCGCTCTACGCACTGGCCACTGTCGCCTACTGGATTGGATTGCTGGCCAGATCCGCTTTTGCCGCCAAGACCGGCACGGCACTCACCTGGAGCGCCGCCGTCATGGGCCTCACCGGCCTGCTGGTGCGCTGGTATGAGTCTTACCTCATTAGTCCAGACATAGGGCATATCCCCATTTCCAATCTGTATGA
>JAHENE010000257.1 GCA_024643305.1 Thiobacillaceae bacterium
CTGGACGCTCAGGCGCGCGGCAGACAACCTGGCTTCCTGCCGTGTCAGGCTTTCAGAAATCGGGCTGGGCGGTTCGGCCGCCGGTACCGCGCTTAACACATCGCCCGGCTACCCTGAAAAAGTTGCTGCCGAACTGGCAAAGCTCACCGGCGAGCCAATCAAATCCAGTCAACTCGCAGCACAAATGCAGTCCATGCTGGACTTACAGGATCTGTCCGCGCGCATCCGCGGCCTGGCACTGGAACTCACGCGCATTGCCAACGACCTGCGCCTGCTGGCTTCCGGCCCGCGCACCGGGCTGGGCGAAATCACCTTGCCCGCGGTGCAACCAGGATCAAGCATCATGCCCGGCAAGGTCAACCCGGTCATGTTCGAAATGCTGAACCAGGTCTGCTTCCAGGTGCTGGGGCAGGATCACGCCGTGGCGCTGATGACCCAGGCGGGGCAATTGGAGCTCAACGTGATGATGCCGGCCATGGGCTCAGCGCTCTTCGATGCCATGGACTGGCTGACCAACGCCATGAATGCAGCAACCGAGAAAAATCTCAAGGGCATCATCGTCAACCACGAGCGCTGTGCCTTCTTCATCCACCAGAGCGTGGGGCTTGCCACCTTGCTGAACACACAGATCGGCTACATGCAGGCAGCAGAGATTGCCAAGGAATCAGAGAAATCCGGACGCCCGGTAAAGGACATCGTGGTGGAAATGGGCCTGATGAAGGCCGAGGACTTCGACGCGCTGGTGCTGCAGGCTGCGCATGGCGTCGGATCAGGCGGCGGAGGAGGTTAAGCGTCCCCCTTTTCCGCCAGCCAGCGCCGGCGCAAACCACGCGGCGCATGCCTTGCCGCAAGCACCACCATGGCAATCCCCAAAAGGGCAGAAAAGAACAATTTCTGCCCGGCTTCGCCACCCAGACCTGACACAGCTACATCAATCCCCGCCAGCGACGCACATAACAGCAAGGCGCCAACCCGCTTGAACGCAGGAAGCCAGCCAGGTGCGCAACGGCTGACAAAAGACACCGCCATCACCCCAAGTACCGCATAAGCCGCACCGTTTAACAGCGGCAGCGGCTCGCCGCCCTGGACATGCCATAACAGAACCATGATCCAGCCCACCGCGAGGCTCAATCCCCAAATCAGGCAGGAATACATGACATCACCCTATTTATAAGTAGAATTACAGCATTCTAATTGCCCATGGAGTTGCAGTTCAAAAACCATGCAACTAAAACTCTACATACCAAAGACAGAACAGGCATTGCAGCAAAAGCCGGAACTCCGCACCGGCATCATTACCGAAAGACTGGAGAAACTCTCCAGTTCAGAGCCGGAAGAAGCAGCGCAGGAAATAGCGGCTGAACTGGGCAGGCTGAACCGCACCGAGATCGACGAGGAGGTCAGGGGGAAACTTAATCTCCTCTACGAACCCGTTGTTCGGAAACTGATTGAGGCGCTGATTACCACCCTGCCGGAAAACGGCACACCGCAGTCAACCGCACACAGGCAAATCGCCACATTAATGTATGAACTGGCACTTGAGTTGTCTTATGCATGGAAACTGGCCTATATCGGTCTGGAGCAGCGGCGGTCCCTGTTTGGCAACAGCAAGACAAGGCAAAACACGTTAATCCATCTCTTGAATGCCATTTCCGATTTAATCAGCACAAGTTATCGCACCTACGCTTCTCCGCCTTCGCAATGCTGGTATGAACTGCATCAAGTACAACATGCCCTTCAGCAGGAGAATGACCGGGCAAGCAATGCCGGCAACGCCGACTCCGAACGCTTCGAAGCCGCTTACAAACGCACTCTTCTGCTGGCGCTGGCAAACCCTTTCCGCCTCTCTCGGCTGGAAATGGACGTCACGCTAGCCTATCTCGACAAATTCAATCACCTTGCCAAGCTATCGCCAGGCAGAGCACAAAAGAAATCTGTCTTCTGCATCGACACTAAAGTCGATTCCCCGTATTGCCATGAAGGCGAACCTGATTCGGCAGAATTTCTTGCGTTTGACACCCACGCTGTTTGCAAACACCTGCGCGGCCAGATCGTCAAACTGAAGACTGGTGATGCTTGGCGCGAAATTGGCTTGCCTGAACTGGCACAACGCATAGATGAGCTTAGCCTGTTAAGCCGTTTGCATCAGGCCTGGAGAGGTTCATCGAAAAGAGGATTCAATCGTTACGTGCCCGAAATGGCGCACGTCGATGTCATTTCCGGCATCCCTGCCATCCATAGACTGTTTGACAAAAAGCTGAAACCAGCGACCTCCGAAGCTACTGGAAAGCGCGTCCAAAATAAGTCGCCGTCGGAACTGACAGATCAGTCCCAGCCTTCCCGGTGGCGCGTTCTAAACGACAGCGCAAGCGGGCTATCCATTACGTCTCACGCCCAGGAAGTCTCTCAGTTACGGCTGGGCAATCTCATTGCGATGCGCATGGAAGGTGAAGAAGGCTCAGGCTGGGTACTGGGAATTATCCGTTGGGGAAAAATGTCAAAGGGCCAAATTTCTGCCGGCGTGGAGAAACTCGCCCCAACCGCCTCATCTGTTGTACTGCGCATGCTTCATGGCAACGTCTCCAATATTGGGCAACCTGCGCTGCTGATACCAGCCAACCCAGCACTGCAGATTGATGAGCGCCTGTTGCTGCCACATGGCTTATACAAGCGGGGCTATAACGCGGACATGTGGCTCAACGGCAAGAGCAGGCGAATTGCCCTTGGCAGTCTTGCCGAACAGACTCCCTTCTTTGATGTCGTCGAGCTCGAACCCACTTGACTCCAAACATGTTATTTCTGTTCTACAGCCGAACTGGCGACCTGAGCGTATGCCCATTCAAACAGGCTTGGTAATGCCCTCTACACGCACACTCTCCCTGATCGCCAGCGCCAGCCTTATCGCACTTATTTTGTTAAGCCTCGCCTGGGAACTGTGGCTCGCACCTCTGCGTCCCGGCGGTTCCCGGCTTGTACTGAAAGCCGTTTTTCTGCTGTTGCCGCTAATGGGTATCCTCAAAGGCCGCCGCTACACGTACCAATGGGCCTCCATGTTCATACTGATTTATTTCACCGAAGGTGTAATGCGCGCGTGGTCAGACCCCCAACCTTCCGCTACGCTGGCACTAATTGAAATTTTC
>JAHENE010000258.1 GCA_024643305.1 Thiobacillaceae bacterium
GCAGTTCCAGCTGGTCGCAGCCATGAATCCATGCCCCTGCGGCTACCTCGGCCACTACAACGGTAAGTGCCGCTGCACGCCGGACCAGATCGCGCGCTATCGCGGCAAAATTTCCGGGCCGCTGCTGGACCGCATTGACATTCAGATCGAAGTGGCCGCCGTGCCGCAGGAAGCCTTGCTCAAACAGGGCGACGGCGAATGCAGCGCTGATATTCAGGCGCGCGTGGAAGCTGCGCGGCAGCGCGCATTAGACCGCCAGAACAAGCCCAACGCGCAGCTTACAGTAAGCGAGATTGACACCTTTTGCGCACCGGATGTGCAGGGCGCCGCGCTGCTGCAGCAGGCCATCACCCGTCTCAATTTGTCCGCACGCGCCTATCACCGCGTGCTCAAGGTGGCACGCAGCATTGCCGATCTTGCTGGCAGTGAATCTATCCTGACATCACATATTGCCGAGGCGGTGCAATACCGCAGGATGGACAGGCAGGGGTAGCATATTACCTGCCTGTTGTTTATGTTGGATCAGGATCAGTGGTTCACGCCGCCACTCAGCCGGGCAAATGGCAGCACGCAGTATCAACCCACCTTGGGCAGATTGGACAGCGAAGCCTTGATTGCTTCCTCAGGATAGTAGAAGTCATCAAGCTGGCCGGCGAGATACTTGTCGTATGCTGCCATGTCAAAATGGCCATGGCCTGACAGGTTGAAGAACAATGTCTTCGGTTCGCCACTTTCCTTGCAGCACAGTGCCTCGTCCATGCATGCACGGATGGCGTGATTGGATTCCGGTGCCGGAATGATCCCTTCGGCACGCGCAAACATCACGCCTGCTTCAAACGTGGCCAGTTGCGCGACCGACACTGCTTCGATCAGCCCTTCATGATAAAGCTGCGATACCAGCGGCGAATCGCCGTGGTAGCGCAGCCCTCCCGCATGAATTCCCGGCGGCATGAAGTCATGTCCCAGCGTGTACATTTTCATGATCGGCGTCAGCCCGGCCGTGTCGCCATAGTCGTAAGCATAGACACCTTTGGTCAGCGTCGGACAGGAAGTCGGCTCTACCGCCACCAGGCGCACATTTTTGCCACCGGCCTTGTCTGCAAAAAACGGGAATGCGACGCCACCGAAATTGGAGCCGCCGCCGCAAGGCGCGAAAATCATGTCCGGATAATCACCCACCTTGGCGAACTGTTTCTTTGCCTCAAGGCCGATGATGGTCTGGTGCAGCAGCACATGATTGAGTACGGAGCCCAGTGCATAGTTGGTATCTGCGCGCGACGCGGCTTCCTCTACCGCTTCAGAGATTGCCATGCCAAGCGAACCCTGGTTTTCCGAATCTTTGGCCAGTGCATCGCGCCCGGTCTGCGTCTCCATGCTGGGGCTGGCAAATACCTGCGCACCCCAGGTTTGCATCATGGAGCGGCGGAACGGTTTCTGGTCGTAGCTTACGCGTACCATATAGACGCGCACTTCCAGCCCGAACATTTGCCCTGCCAGCGCCATTGAGGAACCCCACTGGCCAGCGCCGGTTTCTGTGGCGATGCGTTTGATACCTGCCTCTTTGTTGTAATAAGCCTGGGGAATCGAGGTGTTCACCTTGTGCGAACCGGCAGGCGAGACGCCTTCATATTTGTAATAGATTTTTGCCGGCGTGCCGAGTGCTGCTTCAAGCCGATGAGCACGAAACAGCGGCGACGGGCGGTAGAGCCGGAAAATCTCGCGTACCGGTTCAGGAATGGGTATCCAGCGCTCGGAGGAAACCTCCTGTTCAATAATGCTCATCGGGAAAATTGCCGCCAGCGCATCCGGACCGACCGGCTTGCCATCCGGACTCAGCGGCGCAGAAGGTGGGTTGGGCATATCGGCCACGACGTTATACCAGTGTGTAGGAATCTCGGATTCATCCAGTAGTATTTTTGTTTGCGGCATATCTTCCCCTCGTTATTTTGTTGATGAGAACCCTGAGTTTACTGCATAAGCCGCCGGTTGAGCAGGCCTTTACAACAAGCCCTTACAGCCAGTCGCAGCGAAATTACATGGTAAAATTCACGCTCATTTTTGAGCCACACGCCATGAGCCATACACCCCACCTGATCGAACAACTGCTCCAGCAACGCATCCTGATTCTGGATGGTGCGACGAGCGCCATGATCCAGCGCTACAAAACGGGGAAGTGTACTATCACAGCGGACACATTCAAGCAGCACTTATTGCCGAGGCCGTTCAATACCGCAGGATGAACAGACAGGGTGAAGATGGAATACAACGTGCAATGTCATGCTGTATTCCGCAAAGAAAGAAAGGCAATGTATGAACGATACCGCCAACGATTTCACAGCCCGCATGGACGGCAGATTTCATGGCGTGCTGCAGTGGAAGGATCTGGATGCGCTGTGGGATAAAGTGCGTGCAAAGCCCGAGGGCTGGTATGCCAGCCTGATAGGAGAAGTACCCGTACAAACACCGATGACCGCCGATGCGCTGGGCGAATTTGTGAACGAGGTGGATGCCTTGCTGCATCGGGAGCACGAGCATGATTATTGCGGCATTGTCTATGTTGACGATCCGTCCAGCCCTGCTCTGATCAAAATCTATGATCCCCATAATCTGGGCAGTTTGTGCGGTTCCAGTGGCGTGCGCACTCCACCTCGCTGGATTCTGAGCAGAATCCAGCCTACCCTTATCGTGGATGATGCGCCTTTACCCAATAGCCGCCGGCGCTGGTGGCAGGGCTTGTTCGGATCGAAATCATAACCGCTGCAATTAATGCCTCGTTATCGAAAACCAGCCTCATAGCGCTGCCACGCAAATAGCCGCATGGTAAAATCCGCGCTCATTTTTGATGTCTGCATATCATGAGCCATACGCCCCACCCGATAGAACAACTGCTCCAGCTACGCATCCTGATCCTCGACGGTGCAATGGGCACCATGATCCAGCGCTACAAACTGGGCGAGGCGGACTATCGCGGCGAGCGTTTTAAAACATGGCATCGCGACCTCAAGGGCAATAACGACCTGCTGGTGCTGACCAGACCCGAGGTCATCAAGGCGATACACAGCGAATATCTGGCAGCTGGCGCCGACATCATCGAAACCAATACTTTCGGTGCGAACGCCACCACGCTGAAAGCCTAT
>JAHENE010000259.1 GCA_024643305.1 Thiobacillaceae bacterium
GCGCTTGGTGTGGTTGAACATGATCCCGAAATAATGCTTGAGGTCGGCATCTGCCGGCTTCTCCATGTCGCTTAAGGTCTCGACAAATCCGCCCACCACAGTGAGGGGCGTGCGCAACTCATGGGAAACATTGGCGACAAAGTCGCGGCGCATGGCATCCACCCGTTCTATTTCGGTGATATCGCGCGCAATCAGCAGTTTCTGCTTCACGCCGAATGGCACCAGTTGAAGTTCCAGCAGCGTGTCGCGATTGGTCGGGGAATGCGTGCCCAAGCGCCGAGAATAGTCATCCGCGCTCAGAAAATCGACAAAATCGGCTTGCCTCAGCAGGTAATGGATGTACTGGCCCTTGTCTCGTGAACAATCCAGTCCAAGATAGCGGCGCGATGCGGGATTGCACCATTCGATCTGATCCTGCTGGTTCAAGATGACGATACCGTCCGGCACCGCTTCTGCAGCATGCTGGAACTGGCCCAGAGCGGAAGCCAGTTCAGACTGGCTCTGGCTCTGGCGTTTTTGCTGTTTTTCCAGGCGGTAGAAGATGTCGCCCCACACGCCTATGTCGCTTGGGGCAGGGTTGGCGCCGCCCAGCTCGAGCCAGCGTGCCAGCCGTGCTTCCTGCCACAATTGGCGGAGCACATAAAAGAGCAGAACGGCCACAACAAACTTGAGGGCAAGCAACTGGCTGTCCGCCGCCCACAGCAAAAGGGCAATCAGTCCAAAGACAGACAACGTGGTAAGGGGGCGCCACCAAAAACCCATTTTCCACCCGCGTTAGTTTGCGATGAAGGGATTATCTACCGCTGCACGGAAAAACGATAGCCCGCCCCGCGCACGGTCTGAACCATGCCATCATGAGCACTCGCTTCCAGCGCAAGGCGCAGGCGGCGGATATGCACATCCACCGTGCGTTCCTCGACAAACACATCATCGCCCCAGACCTGATCCAGCAACTGCGAGCGGCTGTAGACACGTTCCGGATGGGTCATGAAAAAATGCAGCAAACGGAATTCAGTCGGCCCCAGATCAATCGGCTTGCCATTTGCGCTTACTCGGTGGCTGGTCGGATCGAGTCTTAGCCCCGCCATTTCGACAGGTTCTTCAGTCATCTGTGGTGCGCGGCGGCGCAGCACGGCGCGGATGCGCGCCACCAGCTCGCGCGGCGAAAACGGCTTGGTGATGTAATCATCTGCGCCGGTATCAAGACCTGTCACCCGGTCCTGCTCTTCGCCGCGCGCCGTCAGCATGATGATAGGCACCGGCTGGTAGCGCTTGTCCGCGCGCAGACGGCGGCACAAGTCGATGCCAGACATGCCGGGCAGCATCCAGTCCAGCAGGATGACGTCCGGCAGCGTGGTTTTTAGATAACGCAATGCGCCCTCGGCATCCTCCGCCGCGGTGACCTGATGGCCTGCCTGACCCAGATTCAATTTAAGCAACTCTTGTATGCCTGGCTCATCTTCCACCAGGAGAATATTTGCGGCCATTTCCCGCTCCCGTCATTAAAGGCCTACGAATAGTATGACGCCAAAGTGACAGCTTTGTTACAAGCCGATTCCTGGCCCCGCTCGGGTAAAATGGCCGCATGGACGAGAAAAACACCACCCACTTCGGATTCAAGACTGTCGCCGAGTCGGAAAAAGCCGCCAAAGTCGCGGAAGTTTTCCATTCTGTGGCGCGCCGCTACGATTTGATGAACGACCTCATGTCGGGCGGAATGCACCGGCTGTGGAAGCGCTTCACCGTCAGCCAGGCTGGCTTGCGCCCAGGCCAGAAGGTGCTGGACATTGCCGGCGGCACGGGCGACATGACGCGTTTGTTTTTGAAGGAAGTGGGTAAAAGCGGAGAGGTGGTGCTCACCGACATCAATTATTCCATGCTGAATGAAGGCCGCAATCGCCTGCTCAATGAGGGCACACTCACCCCTGTCGCCCAGTGCGATGCTGAAAAGCTGCCTTTCCCGGACAACCATTTCGACTGTGTATGCGTGTCCTTTGGCCTGCGCAACATGACCCACAAGGACGTGGCCCTGGCGGAAATGTACCGGGTACTGAAACCGGCCGGACGCTTGCTGGTGCTGGAATTCTCCAAAGTCTGGAAACCGCTTGCGCCCATCTACGATGCTTATTCCTTCAAGGTATTGCCCAAAATGGGCGAACTCATCACCCAGGACGCGGAAAGCTATCAATACCTCGCGGAATCCATCCGCATGCACCCCGGCCAGGAAGAACTCAAGGCCATGATGGAGGCCGTGGGTTTTGAGCGCGTGACTTATCACAACCTCACCGCAGGCGTGGTGGCCTTGCACAGGGGATACAAATTTTGATCGCGGACAGCCTGCTCGCCTCCGGTTTGAACCGCCTGTTTGCACAGAGCCCTGGCGCGTGTGACTTGCTGGCCAAACAGGCTGGGCGCACCCTGGCACTGGACATGGTGTTTTTTCGTGCCCAATTGCAGGTGGAAAACGGCGGCACCCTGCATGCCGCGCCCGAAATGCCTGCCGAGGCAACCATTTTTCTTCCGCCCGATGTGCTCGCCCGTCTGCCTATCCAGGGCAAGGCTGCTTTAAGCGTGTTGCAGAGTGAGGGTGATGCAGAACTGATCTCGGCTTTCAACGATGCCTTGCAGCAAATGGACCTCAATGCCGAAGCCGAACTTTCCAGAGTGTTTGGCCCGATTGTTGGCTTTCGACTGGCCGAAGCTGGCCGCGCCTTTGGCGACTGGGCAAAACAGGCAACTGAAGACACCGTCCGCGCCATTGCAGAATACGCGGTGGAAGAGACCCCCATGCTGGCCAGCCGGGTGGAAGTGGAACGCTTCAAGCTCGAAGTCGCCCAATTGCGAGACGATTGGGCTCGCCTGGAAGCTCGTCTGAATCAATTGGCATCTGCTTCCCCGGTAACAACGAAATGAAGTTCTTTCGTCTGCTCAAGATACTGTGGGTGAGCATTCGTTACGGCCTGGATGATTTCCTGCTCGGCCACAGCAGAACCCGCTGGCTGCGCCCGCTGGTGCGCGGCCTGTTTTTCTGGCGCAATCTTTCCAAGCCCCGCGGGGTACGCCTGCGCCTGGCGCTGGAATCCCTTGGCCCGCTGTTCGTCAAGTTCGGCCAGATGCTGTCAACACGCC
>JAHENE010000260.1 GCA_024643305.1 Thiobacillaceae bacterium
CCGGCGGGCTGGATTCGGTCATCAGCAGGGTTTCGGCATCCGGCGCCTCATCGTAGACCTGGATGCCCATGCTGTTGATGATGCTGATGATGCCTTCAATCTGCTCGGCGTCTGAAAGGTCGTCAGGCAGATGGTCGTTGATCTCGGCATAGGTCAGATAGCCGCGTTCCTTGCCGAGCGCAATCAAATTCTTGAGTTGCGTGCGGCGTGCTTCTGCCTGTTCCTGGGTCAGCTGTACGCTTTCCCGCATGACTTTATTGAGGGCCGCCTCCGCTTTGCGCGGCATTTTCTTGGCGTTATTTGCTGACTTGGGTCTGCCTGCCATGTTTGCTGTCCGGAAAATTCTGCAAAACCGAGAATTATACCGAATTTCCCCTACTCTGGAAAAGGCAAATTCTGGGCCAGCTTAGGGTTTGCCCGGTGAAAGGAGTTCTGCGCGCTCGGCAGCGCTAAGGGTATGGATGTCCCGCTTCGCCAGTTCTTCTTTGCGGCGGCGTTCCCAGTTCGAATTAATCTGATCCAGCCCTCCCAATAATTCCGCTTCCGGATCCCAGTTTCCACTTTGTTCGAGCATTTCGACTTCGCCCTGCAATTCGCCAAGTGCTGACTGGAATGGCTGCGCATGAGGGTCTTCCAGCATGGCGGCTGGAGAGGGCGGTGAATCAAAAGAAACCAGCCACTCAACCAGTTGGCTCAGCAAGGCGGAGTGGGGGTCATCAGATGGCAATCTTCCGGTGTTAATCCGTGAGGCGAAATCAGGTTTGACAATCAAGGCGCGGGCCAGTGTGCGACTGATCGAGGGGCGGGCGCGTGCAACGGATGGAGCCGGGCCAGATTTCGAACTAAATGAGCGTTTGATGCCTGTCAGTGCGCCTACTTCGCCGGCATTCATGCCCAAGGTATCGCCGATCTGTCGACGGATCAGCGCGGCCAGCAGGGGCGCGGCGATTTTTTGCAGCAGGGGCGTGGCATTCTTCAGCAGCTTGGCACGGCCTTCCTGAGTGGTCAGATTGGCATCGCGCGACAGTTCGCGGATGAGGAATGTCGAGAGCGGCACAGCCTCGCGCTGCAAAAACTGTTCGAAGGCTTCCTTGCCGTTGCTGCGCACCCATGTATCCGGGTCTTCGCCTTCAGGCAGAAACAGAAAAAAAACTTCCTTGCCATCGGACAGCGTTTCCAGCGTGTTTTCAAGTGCGCGCCAGGCCGCTTTGCGACCGGCATTGTCGCCGTCAAAGCAGTAATAGAGCTTATCCGTTTGCCGCAGTAGCGTACGGGCATGGATGGGCGTAGTTGCGGTACCCAGGGTGGCAACCGCGTAGTTGATGTCGAACTGGGCGAGCGCCACCACATCCATGTAGCCTTCCACCACCATGATTTTGCCGGCTTCGCGGATGGCCTGACGGCCTTCGAACAGGCCATAGACTTCAGAGCCCTTGTGGAAGATCGGCGTTTCCGGCGAATTCAGGTATTTGGGTTCGCCCTGGTCGAGGATGCGTCCGCCAAAGGCGATGATCTGCCCCTTGGTGTTGCGGATGGGAAACATGATGCGGTCGCGGAAACGATCGTAGCGGCCGCGATCTCCGTCGATCACCAACCCTGCGGCGGCCAGTTCCGGGGCGTCGTAATTTTCAAAAACCTGTTTCAAGGATGTGGACTGTGCGGGCGCATAGCCCAGACCGAAACGGGCGGCGATCTGGCCTGTTAATCCGCGCTTTTTCAAATATTCAATTGCGCGCGGACTGTTTTTCAACTGTTCCTTGTAGAAGGCTGCGGTTTTGGCCATGAATTCGGTCAGGTCTGGCCCGGTTCTGACGGTGGGTTGGAAGTTCGCCTCTTCCGGCACCTTGAGACCGGTCTCGTCGGCCAGATTTTTTACCGCATCGACAAACGACAAGCCGCCATATTCCATCAGGAAGCCGATCGCGGAACCGTGTGCACCGCAGCCAAAGCAGTGATAAAACTGCTTGGTCGGGCTGACCGTAAATGAAGGAGTTTTTTCGCCGTGGAAAGGGCAGCAGGCCTGGTAGTTTTGCCCCGCCTTCTTCAGCGGCACGCGACGGTCGATGACATCAACAATGTCGACGCGCGAGAGCAGCTGGTCAATGAAGTCGCGGGGGATCATCCCCTGATGTTACTTCGATTTATCCCAGTTTGGTTTTGACCAGGATGGACACCTTGCCCATGTCGGCCTTGCCGGCCAATTGGGGTTTGAGCACACCCATCAGCTTGCCCATGTCTTTGGGGCCGGCGGCGCCGGTGCTGGCAATCGCAGCGTCGATGGCGGAGGCGACTTCTGCCTCTGACATCTGGGCCGGGAGGTAGGCAGAGAGGATAACCACTTCTGCGGATTCGGCATCCACCAGATCCTGACGGCCGGCTTTCTCAAACTGGCTGATGGAATCCTTGCGTTGCTTGATGAGCTTTTCAAGGATGGCCAGAACAGCGGCATCATCCAGTTCAATGCGCTCGTCCACTTCCTTTTGCTTGATGGCGGCGGACAGGAGCCTGAGTGTGCCAAGACGGATTGTTTCCTTGGCCTTCATGGCGGCTTTGATGTCTTCCAGGATTTGGGTTTTCAGGCTCATGTTCGGACTCCAGAAATGACAAAGGCGGAGAGTAGCTCCGCCTTTAGGTCAAGGATAGATGCTTTGTTTAGTACATCTTGGGCGGCAGCATTTGGCTGCGCAGGCGCTTGTGCGTGCGCTTGACGGCGGCAGCCAGCTTGCGCTTTCTTTCAGCAGTGGGCTTTTCATAGAACTCGCGGGCGCGAAGCTCAGTCAGCAGGCCGGTTTTTTCAACAGCACGCTTGAAGCGACGCAGGGCAACGTCAAACGGCTCATTTTCTTTAACTTTTACGTGAGGCATTTTAAAGATTCTTCCTTGACCGGGAAAAAACGCGAATAATAGCAGGCTTTTTAACGGCTTTCCACCCCCCATGCTGGTTCTTGGTATCGAATCCTCCTGTGATGAGACCGGGGTCGCCCTGTACGACACCGACAAAGGCTTGCTGGCTCACCGCCTGCATTCCCAAGTCGCCATGCACCGCGAGTACGGTGGCGTGGTGCCGGAATTGGCTTCGCGCGACCATATTCAGCGACTCTTGCCATTGGTGCATGCGGTCCTGGGTG
>JAHENE010000041.1:0-3503 GCA_024643305.1 Thiobacillaceae bacterium
GTAACGGCGACCCCCGTCTGGGTGCCGCTATAAATTCCAGCATCCAGACCAACAGCGGTACTGCCGGCACGATCCAGCGCACCATGCAGCACGCAGGCCGAATCCGATGCCACGGCCTCCAGCAGAGCGTGCCCCATGCGGCCGGACACACCCGCGATGACGGTTTTCAATACGCTCACTTTTTCACCTTGATGGGCGCAAGTATCCTTTCCTCCTCGATCAGCCAGAGGTTGTCTACACGCACAAATTTCAATTGTTTGATAACAGCGTCCCGATAGGAATCTGAGCTGTAGAACTGGCGGAAACTCACTTGTGCGTGATCTTCGCTCACGACTTCAAAAGCGGGGCCATCAATCCTCACATCAATATTGCGCGCCAATCCCAGCAACAGGCGGCGGCGTTTTTCCCACTCTTCACGACTCGTCCCATCTTCCGGATGGAAACTGGCCGCGTAGGCTGCCAGGTAGGCTTCTTCATCACGCGCCTTCCAGGCCTTGACCCAGGCGTTGAGCACAGCCATGACTTGCTGTTCCGTGCTTGAGGCTGGGGCAAGATTTCCCGCTTTTGGAAATTCCGGCATCACGTCCGGCTTGATCGCCGAGATATTGGATTCCGTTTGGAGGGCTACTGATTCCTGCTGCTTTTCGGCAACACGTTGCGACTGATTTTCTTTCTGCTGGGCCTGGCCTACACCAGAAGACAATGGCTGCACGATTGAAGTCTCATCATGCAGTTGCTGGCTGGGCGGTGCAGGCTGGGCTGGCGCTGCTGGGACTTTGGCAGGCGCGGTTTCGACGGCCGACGTTGGATTCTTTTCAAGAACTTCAGCAGGCTTGGCCGTTTCGGCAGCGGGCATAGGCGCCGCGGTTTCTGCACGCGCCGGAGACATAAGCTCGGATGTGGGCGCAACTGCAGCCGGTTTCGCCTGCCCGGCTGGTATTTCTGAAGCCTTTTCTACCGGTTTGTCAGGGCCCGCAGGGTTTGCTGCAGGCATTTCACCTTTGGCTTCAAAGCCTTCTGCCTCGATACGGACAAGCTCGTCGCCCTTAAAGAACAGGACAAGCCGCCTTTCCTCGGTCAGCTTGCCAGATTTGCGGTAATTGAATACATAGTCCCAGCGGTCACTGTGGAAAGGGTCCAGCAGCAATGGCGTTCCCAGCAAGAAGCGAACCTGAGAGTGGTTCAAGCCAATTTTGAGCTTGTCGACCGACTCCTGCTCCAGTGCGTTCCCCTGCTGAACGTCAATCCGGTAAGGTGTCAAAGGGTTTTTCACCGACGAACACGCCGTCATGAGCAAAACGAGCGGCAAAACATGAAGGGCTTTCAACTGTCCACTCCGGGTAAAAGCTTCAAAAGCGTTATCATAACTGAGTTTCAACAAGAACCCGATTCGGAGTCATGCATGAGCCACCCAAGCGATCTCAAGAGCATTGGCCTCAAAGCCACCCTGCCACGGCTAAAGATCCTGGACCTCTTCGAGCACAGCAGCAAACGCCACATGACAGCGGAAGAAGTCTACTCGCTGCTGAAGGATGAGGGCCAAGACATCGGCCTGGCTACTGTCTATAGGGTATTGACCCAGTTCGAACAGGCCGGATTGCTGATGCGCCATCATTTCGATAGTGACAAGGCCGTATTCGAGCTCAACGAGGGTGAACATCACGACCATCTGGTTTGCATGCAATGCGGCCGCGTTGAGGAGTTTTTTGATGCCGAGATCGAAAAGCGCCAGAAAAAAGTCGTCGAATCACGCGGGTTCAAAATCCACGACCATTCCCTGCAGATTTACGTGGACTGCACCAAGAGCCCCTGCCCGTATCGCCCAAAAAAATAATCAGGCCGTTTTCTTTCGGCCTTTGGCCGGTTTCTCTCCGCAGGCCCCGTTCAGCATTTCCCCCGCATGTTTGCGGGTAGTCTCGGTAATTTCCTGGCCGCCCAGCATGCGGGCAATTTCCAGCACCCTTTCCTCTTCATCGAGCGAAACCACCTGACTGATGACCCAGTCCGCCCCGGCAATCTTGCTGACACGCAAGTGCTGGCGGCCGTGGGCGGCAACCTGCGGCAGGTGGGTCACCACCAGCACCTGACGCGTTTCGCCCAGGCGGGCGAGTCGGCGCCCCACCGCTTCTGCTACACCCCCGCCGATGCCGACATCAACCTCGTCGAATATCAGCGTGGGCACGCCGGCCTGGCCCGACAGGGCTGTCTGGATGGCCAGACTGATGCGTGAAAGTTCGCCGCCGGACGCCACCTTGTCCAACGGACCCGGCGACAGGCTGGCATGGCTGGCCGCGAGGAAAGCGATCTCCTCCATACCGTAGGACTGTGGCTGGCATGGCGTAAGAAGGGCCTCGAAACGTCCCTCGCCCAAGGCCAATTCCGTCATGGTTTGGGTAACGGTTTCACCAAGGGCCGCTGCGCCCTGCCGGCGCTTGCCGGAAAGTTTTCTCGCATTGGCAAGATAGGCGCTTTCAACCCTGTCAACTTCGGCTTCCAAAGCTTCGATATCCTGCTCGGCAGCCAATTCGTCCAGCCTCGCCAGCCAGATTGAATGGCGTTCGAGCAGTTCAACAGTGGAAAGCCGATGTTTGCGCGAGACACGGTGAATCTCGGCAATGCGTCGATCAAGTTCCGCCAGGCGTTCCGGGTCCAGACTCAGGCGGTCCGCATAGCGCCTCATGCCATGACGCGCCTCCTCCAGATTGCTGAGCGCAGCATCCAGAAGCGACTGTTCATCGGCCAGGCTGGTGTCTTTTTCCAGCATGTCCCGCAACAGGCTGTGCAAACGGCCAAGGCGGCGCAGTAAACCATCCTCTTCTTCAAGTCCTGCCAACACCTCGGCGCCGGACTCGATCAGACTGGACATGTGGGCCTGACGCTGATGCTCGGCCTGCATGTCATCCCATGCGCGCAGATCCTCCAGCAGCGGCCCGACCTCGGCCAGCGCTGCTTCCAGTCCCTCTTTTTCCAGCAGGCGAGCACCGGCTTCTTCGCGTGCCACTTGCAGGCGTTTCTTCGCGGCCTGCCAGTCGTGCCATGTCTGGCTCGTTGCCAGCGCTTCAGTCTGCGCGCCGGCAAACTCATCCAGCAATTGGCGCTGCACAGGGGGTTTCAACAGGGCATGATGGGCATGCTGGCCGTGGATATCGACCAGCCGCTCGCCCAACTCCCTGAGTTGGGTAAGCGTTACCTGAGAACCATTGATAAACGCGCGGCTTCTGCCCTCGGCCTCCATTACCCGGCGCAACAGGCACTGTCCGGGGTCGCCTTCAAGTCCGTTTTCCAGAAGCCAGGTTTCAACTTCGGCCAGGCCTTCAAGCCCGAATTCCGCACTGATTTCCGCTCTTTTTGCGCCCGGACGCACCACGCCGGATTCGGCGCGGTCACCCAGCACAAGGGACAAGGCATCGACCAGAATGGATTTTCCGGCGCCGGTTTCGCCGGTCAGTACGGTAAGCCCGGCCTGGAAATCGATGTCCAGGGAATCAACCAGGATGAAGTCG
>JAHENE010000041.1:3513-11629 GCA_024643305.1 Thiobacillaceae bacterium
GCAGCATGGCGGCAAACCTATAACTGCTTTCCCCAATGCAACTTCTGACGAAGCGTATCGTAATAGCTGTAATGCTTTGGATGCAGCAGGGTGACGTTGTATGGCACACGGCAGATCCGCACCTTGTCGCCCTTTATCAACTCAAAATATTTCTGACCATCGAAATGCACGCGCGCATCGTCGGCATGGTGAATGAAGATATCCACCTGTGAATCGCTGCTCACCACAATTGGTCGGGCCGACAGGGTATGCGGGCAAATCGGCACCAGGGCGATGGCTTCCAGCGTTGGATAAAGAATCGGGCCGCCGGCGGAAAGCGCGTAGGCGGTGGAACCGGTCGGTGTCGCTACCACCAGTCCATCCGAACGCTGGGTATAGACGAACTCGTTGTCGATGATGACTTCAAACTCGATCAGGCGACCGGTGCCCGCCTTGCTGACCACGACGTCATTGAAGGCGGAGGCCTCTTGATGGGTTCCATCCTCATGCTCGAGGGTTGCGGTCAGCAGAATGCGTTCCTCGGCATCGTATTCACCGCCAAGCATGCGGGAAAGTTCCATTTCCATGTTGCCCAGTGTGATGTCGGTAAGGAAACCCAGCCTGCCCTGATTGACGCCGATGAGCGGCACCGGATAAGGCGCCAGGGCGCGGGCAATGGAAAGCATGGTGCCGTCGCCGCCCAGCACGATGACCACGTCAACGAGGCTGGCCAATTCGGTCAGGTCTGCATGCCTGTAAGCGGACAGTTCAAGCGCCTGTGCCGTCTGGCTGGCGAGCACGACTTCGTAACCCTGACCCGAAAGATACCCCGCCAAATGCTCCACTGATCCGGCAATTGCCTGATTGTCGTATTTGCCGACGAGGGCGACTTTTTTGAAAGTTTGAGCCATGACCACCATTATACGGTTGTAGAATCGCTAAGGAACCCAATAACCTCACTATGATTTAATTTTGCCGACATGCTGAACGACCGCGCACGCGTCCTGCTGAAAACCCTGATCGAACGCCACATCATCGAAGGCGAACCGGTGGGGTCGCGCACGCTTGCCAAGCATGCGGGCCTGGATCTTTCCTCCGCCAGCATCCGCAATATCATGGCCGACCTCGAGGAAATGGGCTTCGTCGCAAGCCCGCACACCTCTGCCGGCCGGGTGCCTACCCCGCGCGGCTACCGCTTCTTTGTCGACACCCTGCTGACCGTGCGCCCGCTCGAAAAAGGCGCACTGGGCGAAATGCAGCGCCAACTGGCGCCGAACGATCCGCAAAAACTGTTGGCCACGGCGTCGAACATGCTCTCCGAGCTCACCCATTTTGCCGGCCTGGTCATGATCCCGCGCCGCAACCCCGCTTGCCGCCAGGTTGAATTCCTGAGCCTTTCTGAAAAGCGTGTGCTGCTCATCATCATCACCCAGGAAGGCGAAGTGGAAAACCGCGTCATCCTGACTGACAAACCCTACAGCCAGGCGCAGCTCACCGAGTCTGCCAACTATTTCAATCGCCACTTCGCCGGCCGAACCTTCGACGAAATGCGCACCGGCCTGAAGTCGGAACTTGGCCGCATGCGAGACGACATGCAGTCCTTGATGACCGCCGCCGTGAATGCAGGCTCCGATGCCCTCGAAGGCCAGCGCGAAGCCATGGTGGTCTCAGGCAGCCGCAAGCTGCTGGATGTTCAGGACCTGTCCGCCAACATGCAGAACCTGCGCCGACTATTTGACGCCTTTGAACAGAAAACCACCCTGCTGCAACTGCTCGAACAGTCACGTGCGGCACAGGGCGTACAGATTTTCATTGGCGGCGAATCGGACACCCTCCCGCTCGACGAATGCAGCCTGGTCACCGCGCCATATGAAGTCGACGGCCAGGTGGTCGGCACCCTGGGCGTAGTCGGCCCCACGCGCATGGCTTACGAACGCGTGATCCCGATTGTCGATGTCACCGCGCGCCTGCTTTCCGACGCCTTGTCTTTCCATTGATGCCCTACTTAAAAGAACCAGACTACCGGCACGGCAGTCCTACGCAGACCGGTGTTCTCCTCATCAATTTGGGCACACCGGATGAACCCACCGCACCTGCGCTGCGGCGATATCTGAAAGAATTTTTGTCCGACCCGCGCGTTGTTGAAATCCCGAGGCCTGTTTGGTGGCTGATCCTGAACGGCATCATCCTCAACCTGCGCCCGAAAAAATCTGCCGCCAAGTACGCCGCCATCTGGACGCGCGACGGCTCACCGCTCAAGGTGCACACTGAAAAACAGGCCAAGCTCCTGAAAGGCTGGCTGGGGCAAAAAATCGGGCAGAACATTCCGGTCGAATATGCCATGCGCTACGGTTCGCCATCGATTGCACAAGGGCTGGACAAACTGAAAGCCGCCGGCTGCGACCGCATCCTGCTGTTGCCGATGTACCCGCAGTACGCCGCCTCCACCACCGCCACCGCCAATGATGCCGCTTTCGCGCATCTGCAAAAAACGCGCAATGCGCCCGCCATCCGCACCATTCGCCACTACCATGACGATCCCGGCTACATCAAATCTCTGGCCGCGAACGTGCGCGACTTCTGGCAGAAAAATGACCGCCCTGACATTCTGGTCATGAGTTTCCACGGGCTGCCGCGCTACACCTTGGAAAAAGGCGATCCTTACCACTGCGAATGCCAGAAGACCGGCCGACTCCTGGCCGAGGCGCTTGGGCTTAATGACAGCCAGTACCGCATCACCTTCCAGTCTCGCTTCGGCAAGGCAGAATGGCTGCAACCCTACACCGACAAGTCCCTCGAAGAGCTTGCACGCCAGGGAACAAAAAGCGTGCAGGTCATCTGCCCCGGCTTTACTGCAGATTGCCTGGAAACACTGGAAGAAATCGCCATGGAGTGCAAGGAGAGTTTCCTGCTCGCAGGCGGCAAAACATTCCAGTACATCCCCGCCCTCAACGAATCTCCCATCTGGGTCGAAGCCCTCGGCAACATCACCCTCGCCAATCTGGGCGGCTGGCTTAATGAAGTCCAGGATACAGACAGCGCAAGACTGTCGCTTGAAGACTCTGCCCGCCGAGCCCTGCGGATGGGTGCCAAGAAATAAGCCTTCCCGAAACCATCATTGAATTGCATTAAAACGCTGTTGCGCCGGGTAGCTGACCGTCCGTAATCGTCTGCCACAAGCAGACATTGGAAAGGAGTAGCACAAACTTCCGTTCTTCGGCCTAAGCAATTGGCGGGGTAATATGATTTGATATATTTGCTCAAACAATTAAACACAGGAAGTACAAAACTCAATGGAAAAATCAAAGGAAGAATACTACGGTCGTTGGAGACAGCGTCTCGCAAAGTTACAACATTACATAAAAGCACGATTCAGTAATAAAGAAAAATCCAGGGTAAAGTTGCTCTCACAATTCATTCCAGAAAATAGTGTAGTTCTAGATATAGGCGCACAGTTAGGTTATTTATCCAAAGAGTTTTGTCGACTCCATGACGGTAGCTGCAAGGTTTACAGTTTCGAGCCTGTTGAATACACATTCTCAATTCTGTCGAAAATAATGGCAGCCTACCCTAATGCTGTGGCCGAAAATATTGCTCTTTCGGACAAAATTGGGGAAGAAAAAATATCAATTCCTATTAAGGAATCAGGCAACTTGGGTATAGGACTATCTCATTTTGGAACTGAATCAAAGAGAGACTTCATTGTTGAAACCATCAAAACTGAAACCATAGATAACTATGTCCTGCGCAACAATATCTCACGTCTTGATTTTATAAAATGTGATGTAGAGGGTGCAGAGCTGATGGTTTTTAAAGGAGGGTCGTCATCTCTAGACAGGTTCCGTCCAGTAATTTACACAGAGCTGGATGATCGCTTTACCCAGCGACTAGGCTATCGTGCTGAAGAACTTTTTACGTTCATGCGTCAAAAGGGATTTAGGCCACATTATTTTGGTGGAAATGGGGTATTGCGGCCGATTCAAAATTATGTGATCGAAGAAATTGATTACGTCTTCCTTCCTTAGTGACGGCTTAGGCCGAGAAGCGGACTTCAGCCTTTGCTAGGCTGAGTGCCCTCTTCAGGTCGATCGCGGCCGATCTAACTTCACCGCCACATCTGCCATGCGCAGGCGCACTGAGAGGGAACTCCACACCCTCCAACGTGCCTGGTTGAATCAATTTCTCTGAATCTGGAATACCCCTTTTCTATTTTCTGTCGTAGATGACAAAACCATATTCCAGTCTGCTTGCCTCGTCACGCTGCCGGTCACGGCTGACTTCCTTCCATTGCGTGCGATCATATTCCGGAAACCAGGCATCGCCTTCGACTTCAGCCTGGATTTCAGTGAGGTAAAGCCTGTCCGCCAGCGGCAAGGCCTGGGCATAAAGCTCCGCCCCGCCAACGAAGAAGATTTCCTCATCGCTCCCGCAGACATCGATCGCTTCCTGCAATGAGTGGGCGATTTTCACGCCTTCGGGTGCGGGATAATTTCCGCGGGTGATGATGACGGTGGTGCGTCCCGGCAAGGGTTTGCCGATGGACTCATAAGTCTTGCGGCCCATCAGGATATGGTGGCCCAGGGTCAACGCCTTGAAGTATTTGAGGTCATCCGGCAGTCGCCATGGGAGGGTGTTGTTGACGCCGATGGTGCGGTTGGTCGCCAGGGCGGAAATGATGGATACACGCCGACCCTTCAAACTTCCCGCTTCGCCAATGTTCTTCTCGCTGCCCACCATTACCCTTTCGCCTCATGTTCTGATTCGCATTTTAACAACGAACCCGCGTCTGGCCATTTACCAAGGCAGACCATGAGCCGTAAATAAAGATGAGAACTTTTTACCACTTGCCGACTCAATTCAAGTATTGCTAGACTCGGTCGACCGGTTACGAACCCAAAACAATGCGAAGCAAGTTCACCACACTATTGCTAATCAGCCTGATGCTGGCGCTGCCTCTGCGCGCCGTGGCAGGCATCGCAATGAATGGGTGCTCGCCCAACCACCATTCTGCAGGCTCCGTCTCCAGCGAACATTCCGGTGCCCAAACCATGCAGGATATGTCGGGCTGTCACGAAGGGAAGCATGCGCCTTCCAGTTCTACCGACAATTGCAATCATGATCACGGCACAAACGACAAACACGGCGCTGGCACCTGCAGCACCTGCGGCGACTGTTGCGTGGGTGCCCTGAGCGTCCCCGCCCTTGAACAAACCGCCCTCGCCCACGAGCCGGTTTCCGTTGTTATCGCCTTTATCGGCCACTCTTATGTCGGCCATCACCCTGAAGGGCCTGAACGCCCCCCTCGGCACACTCCTGCTTGATTCAGTTGCATGACGCTGTATGGCGTCGTGCGTTTGCTGGCGGGCCTTGCGCCTGCTGATCAAGAATGGAGTTTTACATGCAAACCATTTTCAGGTTGTCTGCGGCAACTATGTTGCTTGCTGCGCCGCTTGCCTTTGGTGCGACCGGCCACCCCATGGATGCCGCCGACGACAAGGCAACTGTGGCCGCTGTGCCCTACGAATCCGCGTTTTTCGGCTACCAGCCTCGTCAGGTTGATGAACTGGCTGACTGGAAAGCGGCCAATGCCAGTGCCGGCTCGGGCGGCGGTCATGCTGGCCATGGCAGCCACATGATGCATGACATGGGCGCGTCCATGCCCGAGCCCCCTGCCGAAAACAACAACCCGCATGCCGGTCACCAACACTAGGAGGCATTCATGACCTTAAGACCAGTTTATTCAATGTGGCTGTTCGCCGCGCTGACGACAGTCGCTGCCCTGAGCGGCTGCGCGAGCCTGAGCGAGGACAACGGTTTCTCAGCCGTCCAGGACAAGACAAAAGTCAGCATCGACAAGGAGGTGCGCTGGACAAAAACGGAACAGGACCGCGAAGCCATCCGCACCCAGGTCCAGAGTCTGCTGGCAAAGCCGCTGACGGCTGACAGCGCCGTGCAGGTTGCCCTGCTCAACAACACGGGCCTGCAGGCAACGTATAGCGAGCTGGGGATAGCCGAGGCAGACATGGTACAGGCCGGGCGTCTGCGCAATCCGGGATTCTCGTTTCAGCGCCTGGCGCGCGACGGCGACCTCGACATCGAACGCAAATTCCTGTTCGACATTCTTGGCCTGTTGACCATGCCGACCCGTACCGCCATCGAAACCCGACGTTTCGAGCAGGCTCAATTGCGCGTGACCAGCGAAGTGATGCGCGTGGCAGCGGATACGCGCCGCGCTTACTTCTCCGCGATCGCGGCGCAGCAGGGCGTGCGCTACATGGAAGATGTGAAGGAAGTGGCCGATGCGAGCGCAGAATTGGCGAAACGCATGGCGACTGTAGGCAACTGGAGCAGGCTGGACCAAACGCGCCAGCAGGTCTTCTACGCGGATACCGTGGCACAACTGGCTCGCGATAAACAGACTTCGGTTATGGAACGCGAGAAGCTGACCCGCTTGATGGGATTGTGGGGCAAGGACATCAATTTCCAGTTGCCCGAGCGCCTGCCTGATCTGCCAAAAGCTCCGACGGAACAAAACAATATTGAAGCGGACGCCATCAAAAATCGTCTCGACATCCAGGGTGCGCGCAAGGAAGTTGAAGGTCTGTCGAAATCACTGGGGCTGACCAAGGCCACCCGCTTCGTCAACGTGCTGGAAGCCAGCTACCTGCGCAACAGCGCCAGCGGCGAGTCCGGGCAAACCGGGTATGAAATCGAATTGTCCATACCGATTTTCGATTTTGGCGACGCCAAAGTGGCGCGCGCAGAGGCAACCTACATGCAGGCGGTCAATCGCCTGTCGGAAATCGCGATCAATGCACGTTCAGAAGTGCGCGAGGCCTATGCCGGCTACCGCACCGCCTTTGATCTCGCCAAACACTACCGCGATGAAATCATCCCGCTGCGCAAGCAAATCTCCGATGAAAACCTGCTGCGCTACAACGGCATGCTGATCAGCGTGTTCGACCTGCTTGCCGATGCGCGCAGCCAGATGGCCAGCGTCAACAGCTACATCGAAGCCCAGCGCGACTTCTGGATTGCGCAAACCAATCTGGAAGGCGCCATGACGGTAGGCAGCATGCCGGGCATGGCCATGAGCGGCGGCGCAATGATGGCCGGCAGCGAAGCCGGCGGCGGCCACTAAGAATATTCAGAAAGGAAAACAACATGGTTTCTCGCAGAGATTTTTTAACGGGCGCCAGCGTGCTGGGTGCCGGCATTGTCAGCAAGGCGGCCATGGGCGCCGTGCCGGAAGCGAAATTTTTTACCGACCCGGCCACACAACCCCCGCTGCACCCCACCAGCGGCCATCCCTACAATCCCATCGTCACCCTCAACGGCTGGACGCTGCCATTCCGCATGAAAAACGGCTGGAAGGAATTTCATCTGGTTGCAGAACCGGTGGTGCGCGAATTCGCGCCAGGCATGAACGTAAACATGTGGGGCTACAACGGCTCCAGTCCCGGCCCCACCATTGAGTGCGTGGAAGGCGACAAGGTACGTTTCTTTGTCACCAACAAACTGCCTGAGCACACGGCGCTGCACTGGCACGGCATCCTCCTGCCCAACGGCATGGATGGCGTGGGTGGCCTGACCCAACCTCAGATCAAACCCGGACAAACCTTTGTTTACGAGTTTGAAATGAATAAATCCGGCACCTTCATGTATCACCCGCACGCCGATGAAATGGTGCAGATGGCCATGGGCATGCATGGGTCACTGATCGTGCATCCCAAAAACCCGAAGCAGCATCAGGTGGACCGGGATTTCATCTTTCTCATGACCGCATACGACGTCGAACCAGGCAGCGCCACGCCCCGCATCAATACCATGACCGATTTCAACATGTGGACATGGAACAGCCGGGTGTTTCCCGCCATCGATCCCTTCGTTGCCCGACAGGGCGACCGGGTGCGAATCCGCTTCGGCAACCTCACCATGACCAACCATCCCATCCACCTTCATGGCTATGACTTCGAAGTCACCTGCACAGACGGCGGCTGGGTGCCGAAGCAGGCGCGCTGGCCGGAGGTAACGGTGGATTGCGCTGTGGGCCAGATGCGTGCCTTCGAGTTTGACGCCAACAATCCGGGCGACTGGGCGATCCATTGCCACAAATCGCACCACACCATGAATGCCA
>JAHENE010000261.1 GCA_024643305.1 Thiobacillaceae bacterium
CGGCGCGCGCGCGCGCAAGGCGGCTCATCACGGTGCCAGCCGGCACACCCAGGATTTCAGCCACTTCGGCGTAGCTGCGGTCTTCCATGTCCACCAAAGTCAGCACCTGCCGCTGGCCCAACGGCAAACGGGAAATTGCTTTGCGTACCGTAATGGCCGTCTGCCTGCCCGCCAAATTCTCTTCAGGATTCAACTCTTCCGATTCCAGGCGTTCTGCCCAGTCGTCGATATCCTCCAGCACGCCTGCCATTTTCTTGCGCAGGCAGTCGCGCCAACAATTATTGAGGATAACCATCAGCCAGCCTTCCAGGGCACGCGGCTCCTTCAACGGAGAAGTCGTGGCAAGCGCACGGGCCAGGGTTTCCTGGACCAGGTCCTCTGCCAGGTCCCTGTCCCCACACCAGGCACAAGCCAGGCGGTAAAGCCGGGAACGCTGGTGCAGAATCTCCTGCTGGGTATTTCGGCAAAACCACATCATGTTTTTGCTCCTCCGATCCTTGTAAGACGGGAATTGATCTGCTTTATTCCATCAGTTTAGCAATTCCAAGCCATTTAGTGCCGCCCTTCTGTCCCCTGCTGCGGCATGAGAGGTATGATTACTGCATTCCGCACCAATAGGGCTAACGATGAGCAATACCACTGCCAGCACCGCCGATCCCGATATGGTTCGCCGTATGGTTTTCCTGTTTGGGCTTGCCTATTTCGCCCAGAGCTTCGCGCAAATGGGCGGCCTGATCAGCCAGCCGCTCAACTTTTACCTGAAACAGGAACTGGGGCTTTCCACCGCAGACGTATCGCAGTATCTGGCCATTGCTTCCTTTCCATGGATGATCAAGCCGCTCTACGGCCTGATCAGCGACTACATCCCCTTACTTGGCTACCGGCGCAGAACCTGGCTGATGCTCCTGAACCTGCTGGGCGCCAGCGGTTTTCTCTGGCTGTCTGGGCTGACTGATTCCGGCACCCTGATCACCGCGCTGACGCTGACGGCATTCGGCACCGCCGCCTCGGATGTCATCGTTGACGCACTCATGGTGGAAAAAGGCGCAGAGACGGGACTTACCGCGCGCTTCCAGGGCACGCAATGGTTCTGGTTCAAAATTGCCGCCGTACTCACCGCGCTGACAGGCGGCTTTCTTGCAGCCAATTTCAAGCCATCCACCGCCTTGCATATCGCCGCCACCATCACCATGCTGGCGCCCATCGCCCTGCTTACGGCAACTTATTTTCTGGTGCAGGAAAAGCGCAGCCGGATTGACTTTGTGCAAATGAAGGAAACGACGCAAGGGATGTGGGACGCGATCCGTTCTCCACGCCTGCAGCTTGCCGCCGTATTTCTTGTCCTGTGGTGTTTCAGCCCTGGTTTTGGGGCACCGCTTTATTTTCACATGGTCGACACCCTGCATTTCGACCAGCAATTCATCGGCCAGCTTTCCGCCTTTACCGCTGTCGGCGGCGTTATCGGCGCATGGATATTCGCTCACCTTCTGTCCAAGAAGTCCGTTGCGGTGCAAGCCAACGTCGCCATCGCCGCAGCAGTGACGGCCGTGCTCACCTATCTCCTGCTGGCGCAACCAAGCTCCTACGCGCAAACCATCGCTGCGCCGCTCAATGTCAGCGTTGGCATGCTCAACCAGATCGGTTCGCTGATGATTTTCTCGGTGGCGGCGCGTGCCTGCCCGCCGCGCGCAGAGGGTTTTACTTTTGCGGTGATGATGTCTCTTTACAACGGTACCGAGCAGCTTTCTTCAGTTATCGGCTCGCAGTTGTACGAGCATGTTTTTCACCACGCATTTGCGCCCCTGTTGTGGGTTGCCGCGGGTTCGCTCGCCACCTGTTTCCTGCTGGTGCCCCTGCTCCATCGCCAGCACAAGCATCATCACCTTCTGCCGCTGCCAACCTCCGGGGAAGGCGTATCCAGCTAATCCCCAGAGTGAACCCAATGCGGCCCCCAAGGCCGCATCAAGGCTGCAGCGTTTTTGCCGATCTAGTATTTACCTATGGAAACCAACACGCCTCTTGCAGTCGTTCTTGAATCAGCCGTTCGCCAGATAGGTCAGATCGTTCTCGGCAAGGAGCGTGAGATCCGTCTCGCCCTGGCCTGTGTGCTGGCGCGCGGCCACCTTTTGATCGAAGACCTGCCAGGAATGGGCAAGACGACCCTGGCACATGCATTGGCGCAAACACTTGGCCTGCAATTCCATCGCATCCAGTTCACTGCCGATCTGCTGCCAGCGGATGTTCTTGGTGTTTCGGTATTCGATCGCGAGCGCAGCCGGTTCGTATTCCACCCCGGCCCGATCTTTGCGCATCTGATCCTGGCAGATGAAGTGAACCGCGCCACGCCCAAGGCGCAAAGCGCGCTCCTTGAGGCGATGGAGGAACATCAGGTTACGGTGGAAGGCGAGACGCGGCCCTTGCCCAGTCCGTTCTTCGTCATCGCAACCCAGAACCCCACACACCAGGTCGGCACTTTTCCGCTGCCAGAATCGCAACTCGACCGTTTCCTGATGCGCATTGAGCTGGGCTATCCTGACAAACAGGCCGAGCGCCTGCTGCTTGCAGGCGAAGACCGGCGCGACATGATCACGCACCTGAGACCGCTGCTGGAACCCGCAAGCCTGATCGCCGCACAAGAGAACGTGGCCGGGATATTCGTCTCGGAGGCGCTGCTGGATTACGTGCAGGCGCTCATCGCATACTCCCGAAGCAGCCCCCAGTTCGGCACAGGCCTTTCGCCCCGCGCAGGACTCGCACTGGTGCATGCAAGCCGTGCCTGGGCTTTCCTGTGCGGCCGCGCAGAAGTACTCCCGGAGGACGTGCAGGCTGTGCTGTCAGCCGTGACCGGACACCGGTTGCGCGGCCCCTCAGGCGAGTCCAGTGCGAACGCGCTCGCCCAGGCCCTGCTGGCAAACGTCGCCATTCCGTAATTTTTCGCGCCAGGAAACATCGTGGCAACCATCACCGCCCGCCTGTTTCCCATGCTGACTCAACTTGTGCGCGGGCGCAGCAGTGAGGCCGGCCCTATCGTGCTGAACCGCCGCCGCATCTACATCCTTCCCACGCGCCACGGCCTGATCTTCGGTGTACTTCTGCTTGCCATGCTGA
>JAHENE010000042.1 GCA_024643305.1 Thiobacillaceae bacterium
TGCGGCGCTTCTGGGCAAGCTTCGAATCCAGCACATTCAGCGGTAGCGACTCCGGATCAACTGAAGCCAAATCGAACAAAGGATAGCCAAATGCGGTTGCCGCAAACTCGGCAATCTGGATGGACTTGAACTGGCGGCCTTTCAGCAGCTCGGTAACAAAACTCTCGCCACTGCCAACCGCCTTGCCCCAGACGCTTTCCGCATCGGTTTCCGGCAACATGCCCTGTGATACCAGCGCCCTGGCCAAGCCAGTCAGTGGGGATTTGGAAGTTTGGGTAACGGCAGCCATAAGCAATCAAGTGTCCAGACGACTTGTTAACGGCCGGTAGCCATAAAAATTAAGGCTCTTGCCCAAGGTTCCGCGCCTGCCCGCCCTGACCCAATACAATTCGGGCAACCTTGACTGCGCGATCCTGGGTTTGCACGATCTCTATCGGTGTGTCGCCAATTTTGAGGCTGACACCAGCTTCCGGAATGTCTTCAAGACACTCCAGCAACAGGCCATTCAGTGTTTTTGGGCCGTCCAGTGGAAAACTCAACCCCAGCTTGCGGTTTACCTGCCTGACCAGAGCCGAGCCCTCAACCAGCCAGCTGCCATCCTCCATTTGCCTTAACCAGCCAGTCTGCGCCGGGGCATGGGTGGTAAATTCACCAACCATCTCCTCCAGCAGGTCTTCCAGGCTCACCAGCCCCTGCAACTCGCCATATTCATCCACTACGAGCGCAAGCCGCTTCTGATTTTCCTGAAACTGGCGCAGTTGGCTGAAAAGCGGGGTGCCATCCGGAACATAGTAGGGTTCTTCCACCACTTCGCGCAGCGCTAACGCAGTGACCTCGCCGCTTGCCAAGGTATGCAGGATGCGGCGCACATGCAGAATTCCGACGATCTGATCCAGCGAGCCCTCGTAAACCAGCAAGCGTGTGTGATGACTCGTTGCTATCTGCTGGCTGATCCGTTCCGGCTCATCGGCAAGGTCAATCGCCTCGATATGGTTTCGAGGCGTCATAACATCATCTACTGTAATGCTCTCCAACCCAAGCAGATTCAACATGATGCGGCGGTTCTCGCCTGGCAGGAGCTTGGCGGACTCAAGCACCACCGTACGCAATTCTTCCAGTCCGAGCATGTTGCCACTTTCTTCCTGTCTTGGTTTGATCCACAACAGTTTCAGCAAGCCTTGCACGAACAGGTTGACGAACCAAACCACCGGATACACAAGCCTGAGTAACGGGGCGAGGATAAAACCGGCCGGATAGGCTATGCGCTCCGGATAGGACGCACCAATGACCTTGGGCGTGACCTCGCTGAAAACCAGGATCAAGAACGTCAAACCGAGGTTGACAAAAAACAGTACGAGCTCGCCCTGGCCAAAGAGGCGTATCGCAATCAGGGTGGAAAGCATGGCTGCGGCAATATTGATCAAATTATTGCCAAGCAGGATCACGCCCAGCAATTTGTCAGTTCGGGCCAGCAATGCCAGCACCAATTGGGCCCCTTTATGGCCTTGCTCGGCCCGGTGTTTGAGGCGATAGCGATTGATGGCCATCATGGCTGTTTCGCTGGCCGAAAAAAATCCGGAAATCAGCAGCAAAATCGCCAGAACGATGAACAGCGTGCCAGTTGAAATGTTATCCAAGTGAAGAAATCTGCAGTAATTGAGTCGCTTAGCGTTTTAACAAGACTTCAAGCACAAATTTGCTGCCTACATAAGCCAGAAGCAGCATGACAAAGCCGGTAACGGTCCATCGAACCGCCAGTCGCCCGCGCCAGCCCCAGATCGTGCGCCCGGCCAGCAAAGCTCCAAATACCAGCCAGGAGAGGATTGCAAAAAATGTCTTGTGACTGAAGCCAATAGCCTTGCCAAAAACCTCTTCTGAAAACAGGATGCCGCTGCCCAGGGACAGTGTCAGCAGAATGAACCCTGCCCAGACCAACTTGAACAAAACCGATTCCAGTGTCAGCAAGGGCGGCATACCCGGCATACCGGCAGCGGCGGCTCCGTGGTGAAGCCTTTTCTCGAACGCGGACATAAGCGCCGCTTGCAAGGCCGCAATAAACAACAGGCAATAGGCCAACAAGGACAACACCAGATGTACACGGAAACCGAAGGTGTGTGAGAAAGGTACGGCCCGCGCATCCGGCAGAACCACTGGCAATACCACACCCACAGCGGCAATGCCGGCTACCCAGCCCTGAATGCCCGGCAAGGGCACTTTGAGCGCAGTCAACGCATAGACCGATACGGACAGCCATGCGATCAACGAAACAGCGTTAGCGAATCCAAGGTGAATGGCATCAGGTTTGAACACACTGCTCCCCAAGAGCGCCGCATGCGTCACAATACCCGCCAGAAGCAACACGGAAACCCAGAGTGGATTTCGACCCGAAACGGGCCTTCCTAGAAACTGCCAGGCGGAAATGGCGTACAAGACGGCCACGAAAGCGGAAGCGAAGGAAAAAAATGGCATTGGTAGAATAGTCTCCTTAGATTCGGATTATCCATGCCTCAGGGTGAGGCAACAAGGAACACCATGTTTGAAAACCTGAGCGGCCGCCTTGGCGGCATAGTCAAAACCCTTCGCGGCCAGGCCCGCATTACCGAAGCCAACATACAGGATACCCTGCGCCAGGTCCGCATGGCGCTGCTGGAAGCCGATGTCGCCTTGCCCGTGGTCAAGCAGTTCATTGAAGACGTCAAGGCAAAGGCAATGGGTGCGGACGTGCTGCAAAGCCTTACGCCAGGTCAGGCGCTCATCGGCATCGTCCAGGACGAACTGTCCAAACTCATGGGCGGCGAGACGGCGGACATCAATCTTGCAGCGCAGCCGCCAGCCGTCATTCTCATGGCCGGCCTCCAGGGTTCAGGAAAAACAACCAGCAGCGGCAAACTGGCGCGCTTATTGAAATCGCGCAAAAAGAAGGTCCTGCTTGCCTCATGTGACGTCTACCGCCCGGCCGCCATCGATCAACTAAGGCAATTGGGCAGACAACTGGAGGTCGATTTCTTTGAAGCCAGCGGCAACGACCCTGTCGGTATTGCGCAACAGGCACAGGAACACGCACGCAAACAATTTTATGACGTGTTGATCGTCGACACCGCCGGCCGGCTGGCGATCGACGAGGCCATGATGGCAGAGATCAAGGCCTTGCACGCTGCCCTCAAGCCGGTAGAAACTCTGTTCGTAGTCGACGCCATGCAGGGCCAGGACGCCGTCAACACCGCCAAGGCGTTCAACGAGACATTGCCGCTGACCGGCATCATCCTGACCAAACTGGATGGAGATGCCCGCGGCGGTGCGGCGCTGTCTGTGCGCCACATCACCGGCAAGCCGATCAAGTTCGTCGGGTTGGGCGAAAAACCCGACGGCCTCGAAGCCTTCCACCCGGAGCGCATGGCCTCGCGCATCCTCGGCATGGGCGACGTGCTTTCTCTCATCGAACATGCCCAGTCTTCAGTCGACCTGGCCGAAGCCAAGAAATTCGCGGACAAGGTCAAAAAGGGCAAAAACTTCGACCTGGAGGACTTCAAGTCGCAAATCACCCAGATGCGCAAAATGGGCGGTCTTTCAGCGCTCATGGACAAAATGCCCGGCATGGGCCAAATGCCGCAAATGACCGGCAATGAAGACAAGGCCATCAACCGTGTTGAAGGCATCATCAATTCCATGACGGCGCAGGAACGCCGCCAGCCCGAACTCATCAAAGCCTCCCGAAAACGCCGTATTGCAGCGGGGGCGGGGGTGCAGGTCCAGGAAGTCAACCGCATGCTCAATCAGTTCGAGCAGACGCAAAAGATGATGAAAATGATGGGAAAAGGCGGGCTGGGCAAGATGATGCGCGGCATGAAAGGAATACTGCCGGGCATGAAGTGAGCCCGTTCCTCTCAAGTCCTTGGCAAACAACCCATTTTTAGCATAAAATTCGCGGTTTTCCGATTTCCAGACTGGATTGAGATCATGGTTGTCATTCGTCTTTCCCGTGGCGGTTCCAAAAACCGTCCCTACTACAACGTGGTGGTGGCAGATTCACGCTCCCGTCGCGATGGCCGCTTCATCGAGCGCCTGGGCTTTCACAACCCCGTTGCGTCCGAAGGCGTCGAAGCCACTCGCATCGACACCGCCCGCGTGGACCACTGGGTCAAAAACGGCGCCAAGCTGTCCGACACCGTGGCGCGCTTGGTGAAGCAAAGCAAGCCCGCTGCCTAAGCTGATTGAAAATGGGGCGCAATGACGCCCGTCAGGTTGTCATGGGGCGCATCAACGCCCCCTTCGGTATAAAGGGCTGGGTCAAGATTCAACCCTTTACCGAAACGCTGGATGCCTTGCTGGACTACCCTGCCTGGCAAATCGGCAAAGGCAGCCAATGGCGAGATGTGGATGTAGAAGAGGCCTCGGTGCACGGTGATTTCATTGTGGCCAAGCTGATTGGCTGCAATGATCGAGATGCGGCCCTTGCACTGCGCGGCCAGGAAATCGCGGTCAATCGAGAGGAACTGCCGGACACGGAAGAAGGCGAATACTACTGGGAAGATCTGGTCGGCCTGGCCGTCGTCAACCGTGAAGGACAGGAACTGGGCAAAGTGTCCAAACTTCTGGAAACTGGCGCCAATGATGTGCTGGTGGTAAAGGGCGAAAAGGAAATACTGATTCCCTTCGTTGAAGCCTATGTACTGAAAGTGGATTTGGCACAGGGTCGCATCGAAGTGGATTGGGGCCTGGATTACTAGGGTAAATGATGCGTTTTGATGTCATCACCCTGTTTCCCGGCCTGTTTGACGCACTGCTGGATTTTGGCATTTCCGGACGGGCATTGGATCGTGGATTGTTCCGCTTCAAGGCCTGGAATCCACGGGACTTCGCCACGGACAAATACCGTACCGTGGACGATAGGCCCTACGGAGGCGGCCCCGGGATGGTGATGCTCGCCGAACCGCTGGATGCCGCGCTGGACGCCATCGAAGCCGAATTGCAGCAGGAAAGCCCCGAGACAGCCAGCTTGGTGCCACACGTGATTTATTTCACGCCGCGCGGCAGGCCGCTCGATCACGCAAAAGTGATTGATCTGGCCAAGCGCCCTGCGCTGACCCTGATTGCAGGGCGGTACGAAGGTGTGGACGAACGTTTTTTGCGCCGCCGGGTGCATGAGGAAATTTCGCTGGGCGATTTTGTCCTCTCCGGCGGGGAAATCCCGGCCATGGCCGTGATGGATGCGGTAATCCGGCAACTGCCGGGCAGTTTGAACAATGCCGAGTCGGTGCAGCAGGAGTCGTTTGTAGACGGATTGCTGGATGCGCCCTGCTACACCCGGCCCGAACTTTATCGGGGAGAGCCGGTACCGGAAGTACTGTTATCCGGCAACCACAAGGCCATCGAACGCTGGCGTTTGCAGCAGCGTTTGAAACTGACCGCAGAACGGCGGCGGGATTTGCTGGAAAAACGCGGCTTGGGCCATGACGAAAAGGATTTGCTCGACGGTGACTAAGCGCCGTCTGGATGAATAAGGAAGCCTGAAAAGGCTGTTTTTAACCGCGCAATGTTCCGCGCCAACGAAACAGTTGGCAAATTAATTCAGCGGAACCAATTCGCGACATTGAAGGAAGATGAACATGAACATCATCGAACAACTGGAACAGGAAGAAATCGCCCGCTTGGGCAAAACCATCCCCGACTTTGCCCCCGGCGACACCGTAGTGGTGCAGGTCAAGGTCAAGGAAGGCGACAAGGAACGTCTGCAGGCTTACGAAGGCGTGGTGATCGGCAAGCGCAACCGCGGCCTCAACTCTGCTTTTACCGTGCGCAAGATTTCTGCCGGCGAGGGCGTGGAGCGTACTTTCCAGACCTACTCACCACTGGTTGCCACCATCGAAGTCAAGCGCCGTGGTGACGTGCGCCGCGCCAAGCTGTATTACCTGCGCGAGCGTTCCGGCAAGTCTGCCCGCATCAAGGAAAAGCTGCCCAACCGCGCCAAGGCTGCTGCTGCCGAATAAGCGGCATCCCGAGCAAACAAAAAGCCCTCCTCATGAGGGCTTTTTTGTTGCCCGTCTTACCGCGTTAGAATGCTCCATGGACGAAGCCATCATTGATGCTCCCTTCGGTCAACTAAGGTTGATTGCCGATCACGAAACCCTAACCGGAATCGTTTTCCTGCTTGAATCTGAAGTGGTCCGAAAGCCGGTTTCGCCTTTGCTCAGGGAAACCGAAGCCCAGTTGCGCGCCTATTTCAAGAACCCACGCTATCGGTTCGGCCTGCCAATGCAGTTGGGAGGCACATCTTTCCAGCGCCGGGTCTGGCAGGCAATGTGCCATATTCCCGTAGGCAGCACATCCACCTATGGCGCACTGGCCAAAAGTATTGGCTCCGCGCCACGAGCAGTCGGACAAGCTTGCGGGGCCAACCCATTGCCCATCATCGTTCCCTGCCACCGTGTTTTATCTGCCTCCGGCCGAGGGGGGTTCATGCACAGCCGTGCGGACGGTCCAATATCCATCAAGAACTGGTTGCTGGCGCATGAGCGCGGATGAATCGCTGATTGACCGTTTCTGTGACCAGCTCTGGCTGGAGGACGGACTGGCGCAAAACACTTTGTCTGCCTATCGTCGCGACCTGACCGCGTTTGCGGCATGGATAATACAAGCCCGCAGCCACGAGTTGCATCAGGCAGATTCAACAGACATTGATGCCTACCTTGCACACCGCTTCGCCACCCGATCCAAACCGCGCACCGCCGCGCGCTATACCGCAAGCCTCAGGCGCTTTTATCGTTTTCTGGCAAGAGAGGGCCTGCTTGGCATCGACCCCACACAGTTTCTCGATACACCAAAATTGCCACGCGCATTGCCCAAGGTGCTATCCGAAGCCGATGTGGAAACCCTGCTCGCCGTGCCCAATGTGGATACCCCTGCAGGGCTGCGCGACCGCGCCATGATAGAAACCCTGTACGCAACAGGATTGCGCGTGTCCGAACTGGTTGGTCTGAAATTGCTGAATCTGGACCTGAATGCGGCCGTGTTGCGCGTCACTGGCAAGGGTGGCAAGGATCGGCTCGTGCCATTGGGCGAGGAAGCCCAGCACTGGCTTTCGCGCTACATCAAGGAATCGCGGCCGGCGATGCTCAACCAAAAAAAATGCGCCGAGGTCTTCGTCACCCCCCGCGGGACCGGGATGACACGCCAAGCCTTCTGGTATCTGTTAAAGCGTCGAGCCCAGACAGCCGGTATCCAGAAACCTCTTTCTCCGCATACCTTGAGGCATGCCTTTGCTACGCACTTGCTCGCTCACGGAGCCGATCTGCGTGCAGTGCAAATGCTGCTGGGCCACGCCGACATCTCAACCACGCAAATTTATACGCACGTAGCGCGCGAACGTCTGAAGCAATTGCACAGCCGCCATCACCCGCGCGGCTAGTTCATCGCCTTCACAAACAAAGACAGACTGCTAAAAAGCAACAATACGCCAATCAGGCGTGTAACCTGAGATTGACTCAGGCCCATATGCACATGACTGCCTCCGTAAAGTGCAGCAAGCGCTACCGGCAAACCCAGAATGAAGTTATGCCAGACAACCGCATTCAGCAACAGCCCAGCCAACATAAAACTGGCAATCCGGAAGAGGCCTTCAAAAAAAAACACACCCGACAAGGTGGCGCGTAGCTGGCCTTTTTCCTTCAGCCTGTGGGCGAGATAGATGACATAAGGCGGCCCACCCGTGCCAAACAAGCCGCCCACCGTGCCGCCGGTCAGGCTGGCTGGCAGCGCCCACCAGCGGGAGACCGGTTTGTCACCATGTAGGTTAAGCAGGCTACGTACGGCGAAAGCAAGCACAAAAACCCCCAAACCCAACAGCAAAGGTGTTTTGGGAAGATTAACCAGCAAGGTGGTTCCAAGCGCCACCCCTATCACGCCGAAGGGGACGAGGGGTTTGACTTCATCCCAGCGCACCTGCTTCAAATTGAGTCCCCCCAGGGTCAGGGACGCAGTGAAATCGAGCAACAATACGAATGGAACAACTACAGGTAACGGAAACACCAGCGCCAGCAAAGGTACCGCCACCAGCCCGGAACCAAAACCGCTGATGCCGCGAATAAAATACGCCACGCTCAGCACGACAATGGCGTAGACGGCTTCGAACAATGTCACGCTCTGTGGCCACGCTCGATGGTAATGCCCAGTTCCTTCACCCCTCGCACGATGGCAAACTTGGTCACGCTGACTTTCACCCAGGGCGCGCCGAATTCATTGAGCACGATGTCCGCGACATGCTGGGCCACCGCCTCCACCAGCGCTATGGGCTGCGGGCGATTGATGAGGCTGTCCTTCACCCGGCTGGCGACCGCGCCATAATCGATGGTGTCTGCCACATCATCGCTTTCCCCGGCCTTATGTTTCGGCAGGCCGATTTCCAGATCGAGCCTGACCGGTTGAGGGATTTTGCGTTCCCATTCATATATGCCGATAATGAGTTCAAGGCGGAAGTCCCGCAAAAACAAGATATCCATAGGGGAATGCCCCGCACATAAAAGGAAGCGATTTTAATGCAAAGCCTGTTCCCTGCCTTGATGATTGCACTTGGCGCCTACCTGATCGGCTCGCTTTCGTTTGCCGTGATCGTGGCGCGCATCATGGGGCTGCCAGATCCGCGCAGTTTCGGCTCCGGCAATCCGGGTGCGACCAACATCCTGCGTACCGGAAAAAAAACAGCCGCCGCGCTGACGCTTTTGGGCGACACCGCCAAGGGCTGGTTGGCGGTGTGGTTGGCGGGCATCGCAGGGGCATATTTCGGCATACAGATCATGGCGATACACTTGGCGGCACTGGCCGTGTTCCTCGGCCACCTATTCCCAATATTTTTCGGTTTCAAAGGCGGTAAAGGTGTTGCGACCGCGTTGGGCATCATGTTGGCGCTTGACCCGTGGCTAGGCTTGGCGGTGCTGGCGACCTGGGTGGCGGTGTTCGCCATCTCGCGTATTTCCTCGTTGTCGGCACTGACGGCCTCGTTGCTGGCACCCGTGTATGCCGCGTTTTTCACGGGCAGCCGTGCCACCATCATCACCCTTTGTATCCTGAGCGCCCTGCTCATCTGGAGGCACCGTGCCAATATCCAGCGGCTGCTTTCAGGCGAAGAAGGTCGCTTCGTCAAACCCAAGCAATAGAAAGGGAAACCGATGGCCTGGTTCGAAAAGGAAATGAATTACGCCAAGGACAGCCTGGCGCAAGTTTCGGAGCAGGCAATCGATCGCGCAGGTGAACGCTTGGCTGGCGTAGTCAAGGAGGGCGTTTCCGAGGCGGGGCGCGAACTGCGCGATGTCATCCTGCATGCGAGCACGGAAATCGATGCCAAGCTGGACAAGATTTCACAGGAACTCCATGACCAGCGCCAGTTCACCAAGGACGATGTAAAGGAAATGGTCGATTACGCTGCCGACCGTTTGTCCACCGTGTTGGATGAGCGTGTAGCCGTGGCCAAACGAGAAATTTCCAGCCTGGTGCAGGAAAAAGTGGAATATTTCAAAGAGGAAATCGACGACTTCTTCATACGCCGTCAGCAAGACCTGGCACGTGAACGCAGGCGCCTCTTCATCAATGTACTGATTGCCGTCAGCGCTTCTCTGCTGGTAGGCGCGGTATCCTGGCTCTACCACCGCTGGGTTGGGGGCGTGCTCGATATTTTTGGAGTGTTCCGGATACTGCTGGCCTCACTCACCGGCGGCTACCTGGTATACCTGGGCATCTCACTTGTTCGCCGCTGGCTCACCATGAGCGAACACAAGAAAGACGCGATGTACATCACCATGCGTTACTGGGGTGTATTACGGCCCGAGAGCATATTCATGAATCTGCTCCTGCTCTGTGCTTTGGCTTTGCTGTTTGGCCTGCTCTTGTTTCCGGAAATCCTGAGCGCACTCCCGGGAGGAAAGGCCCTGCTTGATTTCGTGCATGGAGCAGCACCAAAGATCTAGAAAATTTCGCTCTCACCCAGCAAACGCCACTTGCCTATAGGCAGGTCACCCAACTTCACCCGCCCTATGCGCACGCGCTTTAGCGCGGTCACTTTCAAACCCACCAGTTCACACATGCGGCGTATCTGGCGCTTTTTTCCCTCTTTGAGAACGAAGCGCAGTTGTTCCGGATTCTGCCATTCCACTTGAGCAAGCTTGAGTGGCTTGCCATCCAGGCTCAATCCATGGCGCAAGCGTGCAAGCTGATCAACCGGGAAAACATCACGCACGTTGGTAGTGGCTTTTCCATAACTCACCCGTACCAGATATTCCTTCTCGATATCCGAGTCTTCACCGATGAGTTTTCGCGCAATTCGCCCATCCTGGGTCAGAACAAGCAACCCCGTTGAGTCGATATCCAGCCGACCTGCAGGCGCCAGTCCACGCAGCATGGCAGGCGAAAAACGCCGGCCGCTGTCATCATCCGCCCACTGGCTTGCACCCTGTATCAGCACAACAGCAGGCTGATAGCCATCCTCGGCTTGTCCCGACACGTAACCAATTGGCTTGTTCAGCAGAATCGTGGCAAGCCGCCGTTGACTGGCCTTGGCGCTCTTGTCCAAAGTAATTTGTGCTCCGGGCCCGACCTTGCTGCCCAGCACATTGACCACCACGCCATCGACCTTCACCCAGCCCTTGGCGATAAAATCATCCGCCTCACGACGTGAGCACAAGCCAAGTTCGGCCATGCGCTTGGACAAGCGAACTTCCTCGCTCATGTGCGCGGCAACTCTTGCAAATCCCAGCGCGGCTTCACACTGAAAGGTCCGGGGCCAGCCTGCCCCTGCTGCATGCGCAGCGCGCCGGCAAAGGCAATCATGGCGCCATTGTCCGTACATAAATCCAGGGGTGGAAAATAGACTTGCGCACCCCAACTGGCAGTCTCCGCAAGCAGCCGCTGACGCAGTTGCTTGTTGGCGCCCACACCGCCCGCCACCACCAATCTCTGACTGCCAACCTGCCTTAGAGCGCGCATGGATTTTTCCGCCAGCACTTCCACCATCACGCTCTGGAATGCCGCCGCGATGTCGGCGCGCGCGGCTTCTTCCGGGTGTTTGTTGCGCAAAGTCAGTACCGCCGTTTTCAGCCCGCTGAAACTGAAATTGAGGTCACCCGAATTCAGCATGGGACGAGGCAACTTGAAGCGCGTGGCATCGCCCATTTCGGCCAGTTTCGATACTGCCGGCCCACCTGGGTAGCCGAGTTCCAGCAATTGCGCAGTCTTGTCGAAGGCTTCCCCGGCGGCATCGTCCAGGGTATCGCCCAAGGTTTCGTAAGCACCTACTTCGGTGACATGCATCAACTGGGTATGCCCGCCAGACACCAGCAGGGCCACAAAGGGAAACTCCGGCCGTGGGTCGGCCAGCAAAGGCGACAACAGATGACCCTCCAGATGGTGCACCCCAACAACCGGGATATTGAGTGAATAGGCAAGTGAACGCGCGAAACCAGCCCCTACCAGCAAGGCCCCGGCAAGCCCCGGACCCCGCGTGTAGGCGATGCCATCCAAAGCGTTCAGCGTAAGCGAACACTCACCCAGGACCGCATGC
>JAHENE010000262.1 GCA_024643305.1 Thiobacillaceae bacterium
TGAAATTCAACGGCAAGACCGTAGATCGTTCGGCCGATCTGCCGCCCATGGTGACCGATCAGGCACCGGGTTCCGTAGCCAAACTGGAACTCTGGCACAAGGGAAAATCCAAGGAAATTTCCATGAGCATCGGTGAAATGAAAAGCGCCGCCCTCAAGGGAAAATCCGGCGGGAATGACAACGCCAGACTGGGGCTTGCAGTCCGCCCCCTCACGCCGGAGGAACGCAAAAAAGCCGATGTAGACGAGGGCCTGCTGGTGGAAAGCGTGGACGATGGCCCCGCAGCCAAGGCGGGGATCAGGCCGGGTGACGTGATCCTGGCCGTGAATGGCGAAAAGATTGACAGTGTCGAACAACTGAGTTCCCTGATTGCCAAGCGCGGCAAGCACATCGCGCTGCTGATCCTGCGCGGGGATAACAAGATGTTTGTGCCGTTGAATCTTGGGTAAACCCTAATTATCCGTAGCCCTAAACCCCTCTGATAAAACTGCTAGCCGCTCCCTCCCTGACAAGGGAGGGCCGGGGTGGGTTGGGGAGGGTTTCCGCTTACGAATTATGCAGTTCAGTGCTGCGGATTCAACTGCTCAGTCACTACCGCCAATCAGGCTTCCAGATAGATTCTATGGTTTATATCAGGGCCGCAAGTTTTCTCAAAGACGATTAATCAGGCTGTTTATCGCCTCTAATTGCCGCAAGCAACTGCAGAAAAACACCTAGAATTACGCTTACGTATATCCATAAATCCATCCGTTTCACCTCGCATCAATATCAAGGGAGCGCTGTGAGCAGGTTAATTTGCCTCATCGGCAATAAAGGAGGAACCGGCAAGACCAGCATGACGCACATGCTGTGTCATGGCCTGGGGCTTCTCGGCAAGCGCTCCATAGCAGTGCTTACCGACACCTGGCGCGAACCACTGTTGCGCGACGACCGCCGCTATATACCGCTCGATGGCCGCAATCCGGAACAACTGGAAAAAATTGTAAGCAAACTGGAGACCATGCCCGAATGGTACGGCGTAATTGATGGGGGCGCCAATCGCCCCGAGATGGACAGGCAGCTATACGAAATGTCGAGCCTGGCGCTCTTGCCATTTCGCGATTCACACGAAGATATCCGCACCGTGCGCGTTGATCTGGATACTTTCCCGGAAGCGTTTGGCGTTCCCTCGCAATGGCCCACAAACCCTTGGCAACAGATGGCGGCAGAACACACGCTGGACGAGCTGATGCAGGCCTACCGTCCGCGTTTGCTTGAGCCGGTATATGCCGTCAGCTCCAGCAAACTTCTGCTGCAATCGAACATTCCGCCTGATCTGCCTACCGTACTCAATAATGTATGCAGAGGCATGGCCCGGCAGGTGCTGGAGCTCCTGCACACCAATTGATCCGGGATGCATTAATAAATCCGGTGTGTACAATCTTAACCACTACACATCAGCGCATTACCGAGACGCCTGCCGTATAGCTTCCGCACACTCCCCAACCAGCTCCGGCCCGCGATAAATCAACCCGCTGTACACCTGCACCAGCGCCGCACCGGCGCGGATTTTTTCTGCTGCATCTGCGCCGCACACAATCCCGCCCACGCCGATGATGGGCAATGCGCCCTGCAATTCTGCGGCAAGCTGGCGGATGACGGTGGTGGATTTTTCGCGCACCGGCGCACCGGAGAGGCCGCCCGTTTCGCTGTGCTGCGGCAGATGTTCCACGCCCTCGCGCGACAGCGTGGTGTTGGTGGCAATCACGCCATCAATGCGGTGGCGCATCAGCGTTGCTGCAATCTGCCGGATTTGTTCCTGATCCAGATCGGGCGCAATCTTCAGCGCCAGCGGCACATATTTTCCGTGCAGATCGGCCAGTTTCTCCTGTTCTGATTTCAGTTGCGCGAGCAGCGCGTCCAGTTCGTCGCCGCCCTGCAACTGGCGCAGGTTCTTGGTGTTGGGCGAGGAGATGTTGACGGCGACATAGCTGGCGTGCGCATACACCTTGCGCAGCCCGATCAGGTAGTCGTCGGCGGCTTTGTCTATAGGGGTGTCAGCGTTCTTGCCGATGTTGATGCCGAGCACGCCACGATATTTCGCGTGCTTCACATTCTCGATAAGCGCATCCACGCCGAGGTTGTTGAAGCCCATGCGGTTGATGATGGCCTGCGCTTCGGGCAGGCGGAACATGCGCGGCTTGGGGTTGCCCGGCTGCGGGCGCGGCGTGATGGTGCCGATCTCGATGAAGCCGAAGCCGAGCGCGGCCAGCGCATCGATGTAGGCACCGTTCTTGTCCAGCCCGGCAGCCAGCCCGACCGGATTGGGGAAGGTCAGCCCCATGACTGTGCGCGCATCGTCTGCGGGGCGTTTTGCAAACAGCGGCAGCAGGCCGAGCCTGTGCGCAGCCTGCAAGCCATCCAGCGTCAGGTGATGGGCGGTTTCGGGGTCAATAGAAAAAAGCAGCGGGCGTAGCAACGAATACATCCATCAATCTTTCTTGACGATTACCGGAATCGGAAAGGATTTTCTCTTGAATATTTCGGCGCGCTTCTTGCCGCGCCATTGTTCCGCCACGATGTCGCCGAGCTGCAGACATAGCAGGCCCAATACGGCCAGCCCGAGCGTGACGCTTAACATGGGTACGGGCAACTGGAAATAAACAGCACCACCCGCCAGCTTATAGGCTGCCAGCGCCAGACCGCTGACCAGCACGCCGGACAGCGCGGCCAGCAGAACGCGGCTCCAGTCGCCGTTTTTCAGCCCGGAAAAAATCGTGCTCTCATGCCACAGCAATTGCAGCGCAGCCAACAGCAGCAACGGCGACAGCCACAGCAACCAGAACATCTGCCCGGGCCATGTTGCACCGCCGAGCAGGCCAACCATGGCGGCCAGCATCATCAGCAATGCGGCTGGTTCCGGATTGATTTCGGGCAGCGCCAGTGAGTGCGTTAAGCTGCGCAGCAGGCCGGGAAAGCCCGCCAGCCACAGGCGCACAACCAGCACGCCGGGCAGCAGCAGCGCGCCCGTCAATGCGGCCAGCAGCATGGATTGCGCTAGGCCCATGTTGGAGGCTGCCCAGCTTGCTGCGTACCAG
>JAHENE010000263.1 GCA_024643305.1 Thiobacillaceae bacterium
CCAGCAGCAGCAGCGTGCCCGCCACGCCTGTGAAGTACAGCGCCGGACTGCCCGGCACGCGCCACATTTCGGACAGAAACAGGCGCACCGAAAACCAGATCAGGATTGCCGCAATCGTGACAGCGACGAACTGGAGCAGCCGGGTATCGGAAATATCGCGTCGTTGCACGGAAGCTGGGCGGCAGACTGGGGTGCGCCGATTCTAGCATGGCGCAGGGGCCATCCGTTGGCGCCTTGTCCCGCCGGAAAACCATTGCTTTCATGCAAAAACCAGGGTCACCGGACACTGCTTTCCAAGACAAGGCTGCCCTGCTAGACTGCAGCCAAAATAACAACCGGCAACCACGCAAAGGTTCCGGATACGGGGAGGTTGGTTTCCAAATGCGCACTCAAACAAAGGGGGGATAGTCATGCCTGTTTCAATGATCACCGTTTCCCGCACCATGCCGCGCCTCGCCGTTGCGCTGGGCATGCTTGCCGCTTGCGCGGCTTACGCACAACAACCACCGGCTGCAAAACCCGCGCCGGCCGCGGCTCCCAAAGAGCAGCCGCGCTGGATGCAAGGCCGGCCGGCCGAAATGGCCGGCTCGACGCTGGCCCCGATTGCGCCGCATCTCACCGGCAGACCTGCCAGCGAACTGCCACTCAACAAACTCAAAGTACCGAAGGGCTTCAAAGTCGAAGTCTGGGTCGACGGTGTGCCTGAAGCGCGTTCGCTCACGCTCGGCGACAAGGGCACCGTGTTCGTGAGCAACCGCAACCTGAAGAATATCTACGCGGTCATCGACAAGGGTGGAAAACGCGAAGTCAAAACAGTCCTCAAAGGTCTCGACACGCCCAACGGCGTCGCTTTCCACAAAGGCACGCTCTACGTCGCGGAACAGACCCGCATCCTGGCCTACGAAGGCATCGAGGGCAAGCTGGACAATCCTCCCGAGCCCAAGGTGCTCGTCGACGGGTTGCCAAAACAGACCGGCCACTTCTGGAAATTCCTCGCGATGGGTCCTGACGGCAAGCTTTATTTCAACATCGGCGCCCCGGGCAACATCGTCATGCCAAGCTATATCCAGGGCGCAATCATGCGCGTCAACCCCAAGAACGGGGTGATGGAAAACTATGCCCAGGGTGTGCGCAATTCGGTCGGCTTCGACTGGCATCCCAAGACCAAGCAGTTGTGGTTCACCGAGCACGGCCGCGACTGGATGGGTGACGACATGCCGTCGGACGAACTCAACGTGGTGAAACACAAGGGCGAGCATTTCGGCTATCCCTACTGCCACCAAGGTGACACCCTCGATCCCGAATTCGGAAAACATCGCTCGTGTTCCGAATTCACGCCGCCGGCACTCAAGCTTGGCGCGCACATCGCCCCGCTGGGCATGCGCTTCTATACCGGCAAGATGTTCCCTGCGGAATACAAGAACAGCATGTTCATTGCCCAGCATGGCTCATGGAACCGCACCGTCAAGCATGGCTACAACGTGATCAACGTCACCGTAGACGACAAGGGCAAGGTAGTGAAGTCGACACCGTTCCTGGAGGGCTTCCTTGAAGATCCCAAAGCCACCCCGCCGACTTGGGGCCGTCCGGTCGACGTGCTGGTCATGCGCGATGGAGCGCTGCTGGTCTCCGACGACTTCAACGGGATCATTTACCGGATCAGCTACAAGAAGTGAACGGTAACAAGTTCGATGTGCTGAGCATGGTGGCGAGATTCGCCACCATGCTGCCTTTTTTGGTGTTCCCGCTTATGGCGGGGGCTGCCGATGCCGAGGCGGGGCGCCAAAAAGCACAGGTTTGTGTCGCCTGCCACGGCCCTGGCGGTAACTCAGCCAATCCAGCCGTGCCTTCGCTGGCAGGACAGCCCAAACAATTCATCGTGACACAGTTGGTCATGTTCCGCGAAGGCAACCGCAAGGATACTCAGATGTCGCCCATGGCTGCCAATCTCAGCAATGCCGATCTGAATGATCTTGCGGCCTATTTTTCGGGCCAGCCGCTGGCGCCTTCGCCGCGCGTCACTGCGCCGGACAAGATCGCCTCCGGACGAAAGTTGACCGAGCTGCATCATTGCGTGTCCTGCCACGGTGCGGCACTTGCCGGACAGATGCACATTCCGAGGCTTGCCGGACAACAGCGGGACTACCTGCGCGTGCAACTGCGCGGATTCAAGGCGTCCACCCGCTTCGACATGGATGGCAACATGACCTCGGCCGCCCAGGGGTTGTCCGAGGCCGATATCGAGATTCTGGCGGACTATCTCGCCGGAATGAAGTGAGTCTGTCGCACGTTTAATCTTGTTGTGAAATTTTCAGCCTCCCTGTTTATTGCATGCGGCTGCACACTGGCGGCAGGTGCGACCGGCGTCATTGCGCAACAGCCTGGGACTGCGCCAGCCCCGGCATTGTTGCCGGAAGTCACGGTAAGTGCCACCCGAGTGGAACATGACAGCTTCGATCTGCCGGTATCCATCGACGGCATAGACCAGCGCGCCATCCGCGAGGGCAATCCGCAGGTCAATCTGTCTGAGCCGCTCAACCGCATTCCCGGCATCGTCGTGCAAAACCGCCAGAACTACGCGCAGGATTTGCAGATTTCCTCGCGCGGTTTCGGCGCGCGCGCCAGTTTCGGCGTGCGTGGCCTGCGGCTGATTGCCGACGGCATCCCGGCAACCATGCCCGACGGCCAGGGACAGGCCGCGACCTTCAGTCTGTCATCGGCGCAAAATATTGAAGTGCTGCGTGGGCCGTTCGCCAGTCTGTATGGCAATGCGTCGGGCGGCGTGGTGCAGATTTTTACCGCCGACGGGCCGCGGCAACCGACGTTTTCGCTGAGCGGGCTGTATGGCAGCTACGACACGTACAAGCTGGGCGCGCAGTATGGCGGACAGCATGGGCCGCTGAATATCGTGGTGGATGCCTCGCGTTTTGAAACCGACGGTTATCGCGATCACAGCGCGGCGCGGCGTGATCATCTGAACGCCAAATTCAAGTACGATCTGGGCAGCGCGGGCAAACTGACGCTGGTGTTGAACGCGCTGGATCAGCCGGAGACGCAGGATCCGCTGGGGCTGAC
>JAHENE010000264.1 GCA_024643305.1 Thiobacillaceae bacterium
AATTTTACAGCCGAGTTCGGGCGCGTGATTTGTTCGTGATCTATGTCACCAATTTCATAGGCATCGTTTTTACGATTGGACTGTTCAAGCCCTTTGCCGATATTCGTCTGGCACGCTATCGATTGCAGCATATGGCATTGAACGTGCAAGGCAGTTTGGACGAATTTGTCGCCGGCCAACAGCAGGCTGTGGGTGCGGCGGGTGAAGAGACCGCCGACATCTTCGATTTCGATATTTCCTTCTGATGAAAACTGTCAACGCAGACTATTTCGACGGAAAAAGTGCGCGGGTGCACAGGGTGCGTTTAACTTTGTCGGATGGTGCGCTGTTGCTGGAAGGTGAGGACATCCAACGCCGCGACCCGCTTGAAAGCCTGCGCGTATCGGAACCCATGGGCGCCGCGCCGCGTTTGATCAAATTTCCTGATGGCGCGCATTGCGAAGTGTCTGACCACGCTGAACTTTCGAATTTGCTGCGTGCGGGCGGCCATCGCGACAGTCTTGTGGTGCAACTGCAAAGTCATTGGCGATGGGCGTTAATGGCAATGATCATTACGCTTGCCGGGATTGCTGCAGGCTATCGCTGGGGTCTGCCTGCGGTCGCTGAGTGGATTGCATTCAAACTGCCGGATAAGGCGCTGGCGCAAGTGGGGGAAAGCACACTGGCGTTTCTGGACAAAGGCGTCATGATGCCCAGCGAGTTGCCTCGGGAGCGGCAGAAGGCGCTGCGGACTGCATTTGAAAAATTGAGTGCGCCTGATGACAAGGAAGTCGGGCATGAAGTTGTTTTTCGCAATGGCAAGGCAATAGGCGCCAATGCATTTGCCCTGCCGGACGGCACCATAGTTGTCACGGATCAACTGGTATCCCTTGCCAAAAACGATCAGGAAATTCTGGGCGTGCTCGCGCATGAGCTCGGTCACCTCAAGCGCCGGCACAGCCTGCGCATGCTGATCCAGGGCTCGATCGTCGCTTTTGGCGTGGCATGGTATCTGGGGGACGTCAGTAGCGTGGCAGCAGGTTTTCCTACCCTGCTTTTGCAGGCACGCTATTCCAGGGATCATGAGCGCGAGGCAGATGACTACGCTGCAGCCATGCTCAATTCCAATGGCATTTCACCAAGCCGGCTGGCGGAACTATTGAGCAGGATGGAAGAGGCCTATGCTGCCCGTCAGAAGAACCAGGGTGAGCCAGATGCGAATTTTGGCGGTTACTTGGATTCACATCCGGCAACGAGCGAACGCATCAAGGCACTCGAGAGCGAGTAGTTGTGCCCCGCCATTGTCTTGTCTGCATGGCAATGACGGAGCAGTTGTTGGTTAAAACTCCTCAAAATCTGTCGTGATGTTCATGGCGGTCACCGCGATCATCGTGGCCCCATCTGCCGTAATCTTCTCTCCGGTCATCGCGGCGGTCGCGCCTGTCATGTCGGTCGTAATGATGGTGCATGTGGCGAACGGCCGGGCGTGGAACCCAGATGACCTGGCCTGGGCGGTGGGTGCTGTGGGTCCAGTATCGTTGCCCGCCAGTTTCATACAGGATCCGGAAGCCGTCGTGATACCGGCCGCTGCTAATCGAGATGGAGAAATGTGGTTCGACGGAGACAACTCGGCCATAAACATAATCATCGTGACCGGCCATGGCGCCGCCAGAGGCGGCTAACAGGGCGATTGCAAACAGGCTTTTGCGTAACATGATGGTTTTCCTTTCAATGTGCTCAGTATTGGTTCCATTGGTTGCGGCCTTCATTCCAGCGCCGGCCGCGGGGCTCGTCAGCGACTGTGAAACTGACGCTCAAGCTCAGCCACTCGCCCGGGTCGTAGGGCAGACGAGTCGTGAATTCCCTGCCCTGATAGCGATAGGTCACGTCGTAGCCAACAAGTTGCTGGCGATAGTTGTCGACCATCCTGCAGCGCTCGACAGGCCGCTCAACGTAGTCGTATCCACCGTCCCGGTCATTCCAGCGATCTCCAATCACTGCGCCAGTGGCGGCCCCTACCGCAGCGGCCGCAACCTTGCCGTTGCCTTTGCCCACGGTAGAACCGACAAGTCCGCCCACGATTGCACCCAGAATGGCACCGCCCGAGTTGTTGTCATTGCGGTAATACTCGCGGTGCTCGTGTCTTTGTTGCTCGGTCCAGCACTCGCGCCGCGGCTCATTGATGCGCTCGTAAACCGGTGCAGTGTCGACTACCTTGGCACGGTCGGGAAAAATATTGTCTCCATAGCGGCCATCATGACCGGCCTGTACAACGCCGGAGGAAATTGCAAACGCGGCGGCGAGTGCGGCTAATACAGGTTTGTTTTTCATGGTCAGACTCCTTTTGCAATATGCCGGGGAAATCATCGACGCCCACGGTCGTCGGGTTGTTGGGGGCGCACGGTGCGGCGTTCGTAGCCATAACCGAAACCATGCTCACGCTCGTCGTCACGGGGCTTGTCGGCCTGTTTCCGTTCTTCCTGCCTTTTTGCCCTGCGTGCTTCGCGTTCTTCCTGTCTGCCGTATTCGCGATCGTCGCGGGCGGCAATCCAATCGCCATCCAGATAGCGGGGGGACGCATCTGCCTGGCCGACGATCATCAATCCGGTCAGGGCAAGCATCAACAGGGTGGTCAAACGCGTATTCATTTGTTTCTCCTTGGGGGAAGCCATTTCTGTCTTCCACGGTTTGCAGTATGGGTGGGAGTCGTAACCAGGCGGTTTCCCGCAAGGGCCATTTTGTAACAAGTTGTAACCAAGCCCCTGTTGGAATGCTTGTGTACTTAACAGGCAAGGCTGGGCACTGTTATATTTCCGGCATGAGCGAAAGCAAACCTTTGATCTATGTGGTGGATGATGACGCAGGCATCCGTGACCTCCTTTCGGAATATCTTGAAGGACAGGGCTTCGAAGTGTCCTGCGCCGATGGAGGCGCGGCGCTGGATGCGTTGATGGAAAAATCCAGACCGGATCTGCTGGTGCTGGATTTGATGATGCCGGGCGAAGACGGCCTGTCGATCGTGCGCACGCTCAAGGGCCAGGCTGGCGCGCCGCCCATCATCATGCTCTCAGCCAAGGGCGAGGATATCGAC
>JAHENE010000265.1 GCA_024643305.1 Thiobacillaceae bacterium
CAAGCTCGAGGTATGCACTTGGTGTGTCGTGGAACACGTTTTACCACTTCGTTATTCACAATATCAGTCTGGGTTCCAGTATTAATGATTAATAGTCCAATAGTGTTCAATATGCCGAACCAGTCTTCAGTAATTAAGTTATGAGCCAGGTATTTCTATATGACACCACGTTGCGAGACGGTACGCAGCGCGAAGATATTTCCCTTTCGGTTGACGATAAGCTTGTAATCGCAAAACGACTGGCCGATTTCGGTTTCCACTATATTGAAGGCGGCTGGCCGGGTTCCAATCCTAAAGATGCCGATTTTTTTGCGCGTGCATCGAAACTGGATCTAGGTTCGGCAAAACTGGCTGCCTTCGGACGGACGCGACAGAAAAACCTGCAATGCGAACAAGATTCCAATCTTCAGGCGCTGCTTGATGCGGCGACGCCGGCGGTGACGATGGTGGGTAAAAGCTGGGATTATCATGTCAAGCTGGTACTCTCGACCACGCTGGAAGAGAACCTTGCGATGATTCGTGACAGTGTGGCATATATGAAAGCCAAAGGTCGAGAAGTCGTGTTTGACGCAGAGCATTTCTTCGACGGTTTTCTGGCGGATCGTGATTATGCAATGGCGACTTTGCGGGCTGCCGCAGATGCCGGCGCAGACTGGCTGGTGTTGTGTGAGACCAATGGAGGCAAATTGCCGTGGGAGGTCGAAGAAATAGTGCGGGAAGTGAGCAAGCATATCCGCACCCCGCTTGGCGCGCATTGCCATAACGATAGCGGTTGTGGTGTGGCCAATACACTTGCTGCAGTGCGTGGCGGATGCACCCAGGTACAGGGCACCATCAATGGCTATGGGGAGCGGGTGGGCAACGCCAATCTGACAACGATCATCCCCAACCTGCAACTCAAAATGAACAAGTCAGCAGTTTCACCGGAACAGCTGCGCAACCTGACCACGCTGGCGCATTTTGTCGCTGAAGTCGTCAATCTTAAACACTATAACCATGCACCTTATATTGGTCACAGCGCCTTTGCGCACAAGGGTGGGATTCATGTGGCTGCTATTCTGAAAGCTAACGACACATACCAGCATATCGACCCGGCATTGGTTGGCAATGAAATGCGCTCGGTAGTTTCGGAATTGTCCGGGCGTGGCAACATCCAGTTTTCCGCGCAGGCCTTGGGTATCGACCTGAACAATGAGGAGGCGCAGCATGTGCTCAACCATATCAAGAAATTGGAGCATGACGGTTTTACCTTTGAGGCTGCCGAAGCCAGCGTGGAATTGATGCTGCATCGCCTGCGGCCGAATTATGCCGCTCCCTTTGAACTGGTTGATTATTTCGTGATAACCGAGCGCAGGCAGAGCCGCGGTCTGTTGTCAGAGGCGACGGTAAAAGTAAAGGTGGGCGGAGAGGTGAAATTCGTTGCGGCTGAAGGAAATGGCCCCGTCAATGCTTTATCGATGGCATTGCGAAGCGCTCTGGAGGAAATTTACCCCGTCCTGCAGTCTGTGCGCCTGATCGATTACAAGGTGAGGATACTTGATAGCGCCAAGGGAACCTCGGCGCTGACGCGCGTCCTGATTACTTTCCAGGGTGGCGGGCAGGTCTGGACGACGGTTGGTGCGAGTGCCAATGTGATCGAGGCGAGCTGGCGTGCGCTTGCTGATAGTCTCGAGTATGCGCTCGTTAAGTTGGGCAGTACAACCGAAATGCCGAGTTGAAAATGGCAGACTGCTTGTTTGCTGTGGCATAATCGCGCGCTCAATCAGGAACAACTATGAGCGCCAAAACTTTATACGACAAACTCTGGGATTCTCACGTGGTGCGGCAGGAAGCTGATGGTACCGCGCTGATCTATATCGATCGCCAATTGGTACACGAGGTAACCAGTCCACAAGCATTCGAGGGATTGAAGCTCGCACATCGCAAGCCGTGGCGAATTGCTTCGATGCTGGCAGTGCCTGATCACAACGTGCCTACTAAAAACCAGGCTGCAGGTATTTCCGATCCGATTTCCAGGCTGCAGGTAGAAACGCTGGATGCCAATTGTGCGGAGTACGGTATTACCGAATTCAAGATGGGCGACATCCGCCAGGGTGTTGTGCATGTGATGGGGCCGGAACAGGGCGCGACCTTGCCGGGCATGACGGTGGTATGTGGCGATTCCCACACCAGTACGCATGGCGCCTTTGCTGCGTTGGCGCATGGCATAGGTACATCCGAGGTCGAACATGTGATGGCGACGCAGTGTCTTGTCGCCAAGAAATCGAGGGCGATGCTGGTCAAAGTTGAAGGTGCGCTCGGTAAAGGGGTGACGGCAAAGGACATCGCGCTCGCAATCATCGGCAAGATCGGCACAGCAGGTGGCACCGGCTTCGCAATGGAGTTTGCCGGATCGACGATCAGCAACCTGAGCATGGAAGGTCGCATGACCTTGTGCAACATGGCTATCGAAGCGGGGGCTCGTGCAGGAATGGTGGCGGCGGACGAAACGACTTTTGCCTATATCAAAGGCCGCCCATTTGCGCCGACAGGCGAGTTATGGGGCAAAGCGGTTTCGTACTGGCGCACACTGCATAGCGATGCAGGAGCAAAGTTCGACGCAGTGGTGGAGCTGGATGCTGCGCTGATCAAGCCGCAAGTGACCTGGGGCACTTCGCCGGAAATGGTTTTGCCCGTGACCGGAAATGTGCCGGATCCAGCGAAGATCGGTGATGCCGTGAAGCGCAGCGATACCGAGCGTGCATTGGCATACATGGGACTGAAGGCGAATACGCCCATTACAGAGATCATGGTCGATAAGGTATTCATCGGTTCTTGCACCAACGGGCGTATCGAAGATATGCGTGCGGCAGCATCAGTGGCCAAAGGAAAAAAGATTGCGGCCAATATCAAGTTGGCGATGGTGGTGCCGGGTTCCGGTTTGGTGAAACAACAAGCCGAGCAGGAAGGCTTGGACAAGATATTTACCGCTGCCGGATTTGAGTGGCGCGATCCGGGTTGTTCGATGTGCCTGGCGATGAACGACGACAGGTTGGCACCCGGGGAACGTTGTGCGTCTACCTCCAACCG
>JAHENE010000266.1 GCA_024643305.1 Thiobacillaceae bacterium
AGCGGCGATTGCCGACGGCCAGGTCATCGGCTGGTTTCAGGGCCGCATGGAATGGGGCCCGCGCGCGCTGGGTAACCGTTCCATATTGGGCGACCCGCGCCGCGCAGACATGAAGGACATTCTCAACCTCAAGATCAAGCGCCGCGAGTCCTTTCGGCCATTTGCGCCTTCGGTGTTGCGCGAGGCTGTGTCGGAGTGGTTCGAGCAGGATGCGGATGTTCCCTTCATGATGCAGGTGTTCCAGATTCTGGAAGCGAAGCGGTCTCAGATACCTGCGGTCACCCATGCGGATGGCTCGGGGCGGTTACAGACGGTTTCGAAAGACACCAATTCGCGCTATTACAATTTGATCGAGGCTTTCTTTGATCAGACTGGCGTGCCCATGGTGTTGAATACCTCCTTCAACGAAAACGAGCCGGTGGTGTGCAAGCCGGAAGAAGCGCTGGACTGTTTTCTGCGTACCAGGATGGATGTGCTGGTGCTGGGCAACTGGATGGTTGAACGGGGTGATAAAGCGTGAAGGTACTTGTTGTCGGCGGTGCGGGCTACATCGGCTCCCACATGGTTAAGCTGCTGTTGCGTGCAGGGCATGTGGTGGTGACGCTGGACAGTCTGGTTACCGGTTATCGCGATGCGGTTGTCGGGGGCGAGTTTGTCCAATGTGATTTGGCAGACCGGGCCGGCCTGGATGAAGTATTCAAACAGCATGCGTTTGACGGGGTGATGCACTTTGCGTCGTTCATCCAGGTGGGCGAGTCGGTATTGAAGCCGGATTTGTATTACCGCAACAACTTCTGCAACACGCTCAATTTGTTGGATGCGATGGTGGCGCATGGAGTGAAGCGCTTCATATTTTCTTCCACGGCGGCGGTATTCGGCGAACCAGACTACGTGCCGATTGACGAGGCGCATCCGGCGCATCCGATCAATCCTTACGGTATTTCGAAATGGATGGTTGAGCAGGCGCTGGCGGATTACGACAAGGCGTATGGCTTGAAGGCAATTTGCCTGCGTTATTTCAATGCGGCGGGTGCCGATCCGGAAGGCGAACTGGGCGAGCGGCATGATCCGGAAACCCATTTGATCCCTCTGGTGCTGCAGGCTGCCTCTGGGCGCAGGCCCGAGATCGCCGTTTTCGGGCGTGATTACGACACGCCTGATGGAACCTGTATTCGCGATTATGTGCATGTCATGGACTTGTGCCAGGCGCACTTGCAGGCGCTGGCTGCTTTGGCAGCCGGTGGGAAGAGCGATGCTTTCAATCTTGGCAACGGCAATGGTTTTTCGGTACAGGAAGTGATTGATGCGGCGCGGCGAGTGTCTGGCAGAAATATATCCGTGAAAGACGCTACCCGCCGTTCGGGCGATCCGGCGCGCTTGGTAGCGAACAGCGAGCGAGCCAAAAGTGTTCTGGGCTGGAAGCCTGAGTTTGCCGACCTGGATGTGATTGTCGAACATGCCTGGAACTGGGAAATAAAGATGAACGCCAACCCTCAAGTCGAGGGCTAACGGGGCCGGACTGCCACGCACGTATCAGACATGAAAATTTCCGTCATCACCGCTGTCTTCAACAAGCGCGACACCATCGCCGGAGCGCTGGATTCGGTGCTGGCGCAAAGCCATCCGGATGTGGAACTGATCGTGATCGATGGCGGTTCCACCGATGGCACGCTGGATGTGCTGCAGGGTTATGCCGACAGGATTGCGGTATTGGTCAGCGAGCCGGACCAGGGCATTTACGATGCCCTCAACAAAGGCATCAAGTTTGCCACTGGCGAGGTGGTGGGCTTTCTGCATTCGGATGATGTGTTTGCCGATGACGATTCGCTGGCGCGTGTGGCCAGCGGTTTTATTGGCGAGGAGATCGATGCGGTGTACGGTGACCTGGTTTACGTGGGCCGCGACAACCCGCAGCGGGTGGTGCGTTACTGGAAGGCCGGCATGTTTACCATGGGCAGGCTGCGCGAGGGCTGGATGCCGCCGCATCCGGCGTTTTATGCGAAGCGACAAGCGTATGAACGGCTAGGCGGTTTCGATACCCGCTATCGCATAGCTGCGGATTACGACTGCATGCTGCGTTTTTTAAGCAGCGGGATCATGACGGTGTATGTCCCCCATGTGCTGGTGAAGATGCGTCTGGGCGGGGAAAGCAACCGTTCGCTCGGGAATATGCTGCAAAAGTCGCGCGAGGATTATCGGGCGCTCAAGGCCAACCGCGTGGGTGGGCTGGCCACGCTGGCGCGCAAGAATTTCAGCAAGCTGCCGCAATTCTTTAAAAGATAGATACAAGTGGCAAGTTGCAAGATACAAGGGAAGGCGGGCGACGAGGGCGCCGCTCCCACAGGTGGTGTTGTAGGAGACCCACCCCAGGGCTGATTGGGCAAATCCAATAATATATGGCTTTACATGCCCCTTAATGAGGGGCATGATAGGCCCCATGAAGGCCGTCCTTGTCCATCAATTCAAGCAAGTCTTTGGCCGGGGCCGGATAGAGGGCGTTATCTGGCAAGTGCCAGACGCTGTTCCGCCAACCCGTCATGGCTACAAGTACCGTTTGGTTTATGTGGTGGATGGAGTGAGGGTGGTGGGGTACGACAATGAGCGCGGCAAGGGCGATCACCGTCATATTGGCCGCAAGGAAATGTCCTACCGTTTTGTCGACGTGCCAACCCTGTTGAAGGATTTCCTGCGGGATGTGGAGGAAGCTCAATGAACAAATTGCATATTGAAGTCCAGCCTGCACAGGCTGCACTGACAAGATTTGGCAATGCGCTGCAAGGCGTGATGGAAGGCGGTACCCCGCGTCCGTATTCCGGCATCGGGTTTGAGAACATGGCGCAATTCGGCGAAGTGTTCACGCCCAAGCGCTGGGAGTTGGTGGAAGCCCTGAAAGCAGGCGGACCGATGACCATCTACGCGCTGGCCAAAAGCCTGAATCGGCATTACCGCAATGTGCACAAAGATGTAAGCATCCTGTCGGACTGGCTTGTGATCAGCAAGAACGAATCCGGCAAGGTCTACGTGCCTTGGGATGAGATCGACGTCAGGATGGCGCTGGCAAAGCAGG
>JAHENE010000267.1 GCA_024643305.1 Thiobacillaceae bacterium
GAACACGCCGACATGCTCGGTCAAAAATTCCGATTTGTTGGCCATGAGCCTGATCTTGTCCTTGGGCTTGAGCATGCCATCGACCACGCGCACCAGCATGACCACGCCCACGTAGTTGTCAAACCAGGAATCAATGATGAGCGCCTTGAGCGGTGCCGACTCATCGCCTCGCGGCGCGGGGATTTTATTCACCACGACTTCAAGGATTTCGGCAATGCCGATACCTGTCTTGGCCGAACAACGCACGGCATCCGTGGCATCAATGCCGACGATGTCCTCGATTTCCTCGGCAACGCGATCCGGATCGGCGGACGGAAGGTCGATCTTGTTCAGCACCGGCACGACTTCCACGCCCAGATCGATTGCGGTATAGCAGTTGGCCACGGTCTGTGCTTCCACGCCCTGTGAGGCATCCACCACCAGCAACGCACCTTCGCATGCTGAAAGCGAGCGCGAAACTTCATAGGAGAAGTCCACGTGGCCAGGGGTATCGATCAGGTTCAGGCGATAGGTTTTGCCATCCTGGGCCTTGTAGGTCAGCGCCGCCGTCTGTGCCTTGATGGTGATGCCGCGCTCCTTTTCAAGGTCCATGGAATCGAGCACTTGCGCCTCCATCTCGCGGTCGGACAAGCCCCCGCACAAATGGATGATGCGATCCGCCAGCGTGGACTTGCCGTGGTCGATGTGGGCGATGATGGAGAAGTTGCGAATTAGGTTTTGCGACACAAACGAACGGGCACGTTTCCGTGCCCGCCTGGGATTAGATAACTGCCCGAATTTTAACGGATTTCAGGCCCGTCCGGGAATCCATGGCTTGGTAACATTTCCAGCAGAAATCGGGTGCGCGACAAGACATGGTGGCGGTTTTCAGGTCTTAGCCGAAAAAGGCCCTTAGGGCCGCCTCATCCAGGTAATGCCTGCATATCTCGGTTTCACCTGAAAACAGAACCGGGATGTCCCAGCCATAGCGGGCTTCCAGGTCGGGCTGGCCGGTAATGTCGATTTCCTCTATATCAAAAGCAAAACGGGCGGCCCAGGGCTGGAGGGCTGCCCGCATGTCCTCGCAAAGGTGACAGCCTGTCCGCCCCAGCAGGGTGAGCTTACTCATTGCCGTTGGCTGTGATTTTCAGCGGGACATAAAGCGATGAGTCGCCCCGGCGCACCAGGATGGCGGCACTCTTGCCCACCGGCACGACGGCAATGAGTTTGCGGAATTGTTCGACCGTGCGCACTTCGGTGTTGTTGACCGCGAGAATGATGTCGCCCACACGTATGCCGGCACGCACCGCGTCGCCAGTTGCCTCTTCCACCAGCAGGCCACCGCCCACCTTGAGTTCGCGCTTTTGTTGCCCCGTGAGTTCGGACAATGCCAAGCCGCCGCGCGAGTAGGATTTTTGTGCTTTTATGCTGGCAACCCTGTCTTCGGTCGGAAGGTCACCAACGGTTACGGGAATTTCCTTTAACGCACCCTTGCGCCACACATGGACACCAACCTTGCTGCCGGGCTTGGTATTTCCCACCACGCGAGGCAGGTCACCCGAATTCTCAATCGGCTTGCCGTCGAACTTCAACACGACGTCGGATGACTCCAGACCGGCTTTTGCTGCAGGGCTGTCTTCCTGCACCTCGGCAATCAGAGCACCTCGAGGCCGGTCCAGGCCAAAGGACTCAGCCAGATCAGAGCTGACTTCCTGGATGCTCACGCCCAGCCAGCCGCGCGAAACCTTGCCGCTGGTTTTAAGCTGGTTCGCCACATCCATTGCCAGGTCGATTGGAATGGAAAAAGATACGCCCTGATAGCCGCCGCTGCGGCTGTGCATCTGCGAATTGACGCCCACCACTTCGCCGCGCATGTTGAACAGGGGGCCGCCGGAATTGCCTGGGTTTACCGCCACATCGGTTTGAATGAAGGGAACGTAACTCTCCGAAGGCAAGGAACCTCCCTTGGCCGAAACAATGCCGGCAGTCACGCTGTTCTCGAAACCAAAAGGCGAGCCGATCGCGACAACCGCCTCCCCCACGCGCAGCTTGTCCGGATCGCCGATGCTTACATTGGGGAGGTTGTTTGCATTGATCTTAATGATGGCGATGTCGCTGCGCGAATCATAGCCAATAACCTTTGCGGTGAACTTGCGCTTGTCGGTGAGCTTTACCGTGACCTCCTCAGCGCCGTCCACCACGTGGGCATTGGTCAGTATGTAGCCATCGCTACTGAGAATAAATCCCGAGCCCTCGCCGCGGGCGGGTATTTCCCGCATGGGCCCACCGCGCTGCGGCCCCTGGGGCGGGAAAAACTTGCGGAAGAAATCGAACACTTCATCGTCTTCCGGAACGGGGAAGAAGTCCGGCGACTTCTTCACGATTTTCGTGGTGCTGATGTTGACCACGGACGGTCCATTCTTCTCGACCAGATCCGCCACATCCATTACCGCCGCCTGGACCGAGGCGGCAAACAGCAATGCGGCGCCCAATACACCACCAAGAACAGGATGTTTCATAAGCAACCTCATCAACAAAGCTTACTCAATCAAGATTCAACAGCCAGAAAGAATTTATTTTCGCGCCGCAACATGACTGGCTGAAAAGCCTGCAAGGGGGTGCGGATCCTTTGCCACGAAAAAGCCAGGATCATGCCTGCGGCTGCGCCGGCCAATGCGGCCGGATCACCACCCAGGCGCTGGCCGGCAAGCGCGCCAGCCATCATCAGCAGCAATGGCAAACCATACAGACTGAAAGCCGATCTCAACAGGGCGCCTGACGGGATGCCTATCACCACTCGCTCGCCGGAAACGGCGTGCAATATGTTTTCAACTGGAAAAGCGCGTTCTCGCCGGCCGAACAAGTCCGCCAATCTGCGTGTAGAACAGCCGCCTGAACCACAGCTGCCGCAAGTGCCGGACTCGCGCGCTTCAACCCAGGCCTTGCTGCCTTCGGTTTTCAGAACAATCGCGTGCTGCTCAAGCATTCCAATCCCTCTATAAATCTACAGCCCGGACGTGATCCAGAGGCATCGGCTTCTTCATTTTTTCTGCACCGAGTTGGCCGTCTCGAGTAATGTTGCCGCC
>JAHENE010000043.1 GCA_024643305.1 Thiobacillaceae bacterium
TGACTTCAGGCAGGCCATATACCGCCTCTCCCACAAGGTCGGGGCAGGCATGCTCCATCTTGTACCAGGATGCCACTCCTTGACGTCCTTGATGCGGAAATCCGCCGCCAGGTCGATCACCTTTACCCCAGCTTCGAGCAGTGCGCGGGTCTGCTGCATGGCCACGCCATTGGGGGTGGCGAAGAACACCACATCGCATTTATCCAGCCCGGCTTCTTCCGGCGTCAAAAAGGTCAGGCCCACACGCCCGCGCAGGTTGGGGAACATGTCCGCCACTTTCATGCCAGCTTCCTTGCGCGAAGTAATGGCAGTCAACTCAACCTGTGAATGGCGGGCCAATAGGCGCAGCAGTTCCACACCTGTATATCCTGTTCCACCAACAATACCAACCTTGATCATGTGTAGCTCCTGACTCGAATACCTGAATTATGGCAAGAAAGCGAAGCATCGCGAAACGCAAGACGCATTCTCGCGGGGCGAAAAATGTAATGTTGCGCGATGCACCACGCTGATTTCTGAGGCCAAACGCAATATTGCGGGGTGCAAAATACAGCTTTGTGGAACGAAAAAAAACCACCCGCAGGTGGCTTTTTTTCGAGTGAGGCGAATTAACGCTTCGAGAATTGCTTGCGACGGCGCGCCTTGTGCAGGCCGACCTTCTTCCGTTCCACCGCACGGGCATCACGGGTTACCAAGCCAGCAGCCTTAAGCGCCGGTTTGAGGGTTGCATCATATTCGATCAGGGCGCGGGTAATGCCGTGGCGCACTGCACCGGCCTGGCCGGATTCACCGCCACCCGACACATTCACCATGATGTCGAACTTATCGGCGCTTTCAGTCAGCACCAGCGGCTGGCGCACGATCATGCGTCCAGTTTCGCGTGAAAAGAATGTATCCACAGGCTTGCCATTCACGACAATATTGCCGGAACCAGCTTTGATGAACACCCGGGCCACTGCTTCCTTGCGGCGGCCGGTACCGTAGTTGTAGTTACCGATCATGGTTTATTAACCCTTGATTTCGAGAGTTTGCGGCTGCTGTGCAGTATGGGGATGCTCGGTGCCGGCATAGACCTTCATTTTCTTGATCATGGCATAGCCCAGCGGCCCCTTGGGCAGCATGCCCTTGACAGCCTTCTCCAGCGCGCGGCCAGGGAAACGGGCCTGCATCTTGCCGAAGGTGGTTTCGTAAATGCCGCCCGGGTAGCCGGAGTGGCGGTAATACTTCTTGTCTTGTTCCTTGTTGCCGGTCACGCGGATTTTGTCAGCATTGACCACCACAATATAGTCGCCAGTATCCACGTGCGGCGTATAAATGGCCTTATGTTTGCCGCGCAGACGGCGGGCGATCTCAGCAGCAAGGCGGCCCAGCACCAGATCGGTACCGTCCACCACGAACCAGTCGCGCTTTACTTCATGCGATTTTGCGGAAAAGGTTTTCATCACAACCCCAGATTCCCAAGTCTATGGCGCCGCCAACAGGGCGACATCCGAAAAGAGCGAGATTTTACGGGCCCAACCCAAGACCTGTCAATGCCGGGCTGCAATTAGCCGCAAATAGGGGGGTGCTGTGGTATAAGACCCGCAATCTAATATCGACAGGAGATCCCATGAAAGCCCGCATCAAGTGGATTGAAGGCGTCAGCTTTGCCGGTCAGAGCGAATCCGGCCACACCGTGGTCATGGATGGCCCGCCCGACGCCGGGGGCAAGAATCTTGGGGTGCGCCCCATGGAAATGCTACTCCTGGGCATGGGGGGGTGCACGGCCTTCGACGTTCTGCATATCCTGAGGAAAAGCCGCCAGCCTGTTACTGACTGCGTGGCGGAAATCGATGCCACCCGCGCAGATAGCGATCCCAAGGTTTTCACCAAAATCCATGTCCACTTCATCATCAGCGGCAAAGGGCTGGACCCCAAGCGTGTGGATCAGGCGGTAAAGCTGTCAGCAGAGAAATACTGCTCGGCAAGCATCATGTTGGGGAAAGTTGCAGAAGTGACCCACGATTTCGAGATCGTGGAAACCTGAATCTATTCGATCCGAACGCTGTAAACCTTGCCCGCTGACTGAATCTCCAGCAGCCGATCGATGTTGGGATGCTTGCCCGGATTTGATCTGGCATCTTCAGTATGCTCGGCGTAAAGCGCGAGGCCTTCCTGAGCCGCTAATGCATTGATGACGCCGTGTTTCCCGACCAGATAGGCATACACGCGGAACGAGCCGGCAGTGCCAGGGGCATTTTCAATTGCCGCCACTTCCTTGTGGTGCTCATTAAACAGGCGAAGTTGCTTGCCCTGCATTTCAGGTAGGGCGGCAAGGTTTTCAGCAAATGTCATCGTTAACTCACCGGTCTCATTCGTTAATCAATCCATCCAAAAACGGCCGACCTTGGTCGGCTAGTCACATTTTGCGCATGACAAAATAATATCCGGGCATATCGACGCCATTCTCTTGACGAATAGCATTCGTTTCTTTGCTCACGATGATGAAGTTGTGTCTTTTGGCCAGATTCTCACAATACTCAGCAGAGTGACTGTACCTAAGTGTTGTATTTAGAACGAATGCCCCTGCCTCAAGACGCTCAACCGTAAAACTGAAATACCCGCCTTTTTTTAAAGCCCTTTGTGCATTTGAAAAGACATCAGACAGTTCTCCAATGTAAATAAACACATCTGTAGCAGCGACAAGATCGAAATTCTCAGCATGGGATTGCAAGAATTCATTCAGATCAGATTGGTAAACATGGTCGTATATGTTTTTGGCACGGGCCTCTTCAAGCATTTTTCCAGACACGTCTATTCCGGTAAGCGTTTTGGCATGCGGCTTAAGCAGTTCTCCCATCAGCCCCGTGCCACACCCCGCATCCAGAACATCCAAATGATCCCCGATTATTCCTTTTAATTTGTCATACAGGACATTGTGGGCTCTGTATTTCAAATCATTCACGAGATGCGCATCAAAATTGACGGCATACTCATCGAACAGATCGGCAATATACTCCTTGGGCGGCGCGGCAGGGTGGTTCGACCCCCGCAACGACGCCAGAACAAAATTGACCTGTTCTACATTTTCATAGTTATGGTTAATGGCAAGCTCAAGACTGGTTGCTGCCTGGGTAAATTTCTTAAGCAACAGGCACGACATCCCGCGCAAATAATAAGCTCGCGCATAATCAGGTTTGATACGAATGGCTTGATCGAAATGAACGAGCGCTTCATCGAGGATTCTTATCCCATAAAGCGTCGCACCTTTGTTATACCAGGCTTCGGCATAATCAGCTTTGAGTTGAATGGCTTTATCAAAACACTCAATGGCGTGATTAGGATTATCGTTTTTCTTCTCGATGATTCCAAGATTTAGCCAGGCTTCACTATTCTCCCTGTCCAAGGATATGGCATTTGTGACCGTGGTTCTGGCTTCATCATATTTTTTCAATTTGATTTGCACGGCAGCCAGGTTGATAAGCGTTGACACTCTGTCCGGGACTAGTTCCAGCGATTTCAGGAAGTTTGTTTCGGCTTCCAGATAATTCTTCTTTTCCAGGAAACCCAGCCCATCAAAAAATAGTTGTTTCGCTATTTCGAAATTGCTCATACGCTTTGACTGGCTGAAATGTTCATTGACGTTCAATCAGGTTACGCGCCCCGCGGATTATCCAGAGGGGATACCAAACTCAGGAACGACTCTTCGTAATGCAGCAATACTCCCAAACAAACAAGCCAGCGCCTTTCCGCCCCCGTGTGCCCCATGTGCGCATACATCCTGAATTTGTTTTATGTTGGGTATTTGCCCTGTTCCAGGCTTGTCTTTCAACAAAAGCCTCCAGCCCAAAGAAACAGGCAAACTCTCCAAACTTTCATTGAACGCCATCAGATATTTTCCGCCCCGCCTTTTTCTGATCATCAACCGGCCAGTCAGCCAATTACTATTTAGCCCTGTTACCTCTTTCGCGCCACATGCCCCACAGCGCATCCTCGAAATTACGGGCAAAACGTTGTGCATCAAATAACGGGGATGCGATCGCCTTTTCCCTTAGACCCTCACGAAGCGCTGACAACTGTTCCAAATCCACAGAAAATCTTACTGCCTTATTGACGTAGTCATCTTCGTCTTCGGCAATCCACTCCGGCAGACCTGCATTATGCAAAATGGTCTCCCCCTGGTGACTCAGGAAACGATCGCCTTTCATGGCCATGGTTGGCACCGCCATCCAAAGTCCTTCCACTGTGGTCGTAATCCCGGGGTATGGGAAAGGATCCAGTGCTATATCAACTTGCTGATAGGCGCGAAAATGATCCTCCCGACTTGGAAATGTGCCCGCCATTTGCAATCGCTCCTCGTCAATTCCTTGATTGGAAAAACGACTGACAAGTTTTTCACGTACCCCAGGGGAATTTAGCACCTTGGCTTTGAAATATAACTTGCTGCCGGGAACTGCGTGCAAAACACGTGCCCAGCACGCAACCACCCTGTCATTCACTTTTCTCAAATTATTGAAGCTGCCAAAAGTCACATAGCCATTCCTCTGCGCAGGCAAAGAACCAACCTCCACCGCGACTTCCGGCTGTGAAAAACAAATATAGGTTTCTGGCAATCGCCAAGGCGTTTCCGTGAACTGGCTTTCTTCGCCCTGCGGAATCGCCCAAGGGTCGGCAATTATGTAATCCATTGCCTGGATACCTGTGGAGTTCAAATAACCCAGCCATGTTGCCTGAACGGGAGCAGGCCTCCATCCAAAAACGGGCAGTCGGTTGTGCCCGGTATGCCCCGATAGATCCAGAAGAACATGGATCCCATCATCGTGGATCATGTCGGCTGCAGCCTGATCACTTAATCCAGCCAACGGTTTCCAGGCAGAAAAGAAAGGTTTGATACGGGTGCTAAGCTCATCACTTCTTGAAGTAGTTGGATAGGCCAACAACTCAATACGGCCGTTCTTGAATTGCGCCAGGATACTTTCAAGAAAATACCCTACCGGATGTTTGCGCAAATCGCCGGAGACAATGCCCACCTTGATTCTCTGTGGCGCATCTGCGCAATGCCATGAGGCAAAGGGGGGTTCTGCTTTGGCGGCAACATTCCGTCCATACTTGCGAACCTCCTCAAGGTAGGCAGAGGGATGGGCATCCGAGGAATTCAATGCAAACAAAAGATTGCTGCGGGCTTCGAGAAAATCCGGTTTAAGTTCCAGAACCTTGCGATAGTTGGTCAGGGCCTCATCCAGCAGACCCCATTCCATAAGGTTATTGCCAAGATTGTTATATGCCTCGGCATAATCGGGCTTAAGTTCCAGTGCGCGCTGGCAACTTGTTACAGCTGCATCTAGCTGCCCGATCTCTTTGAGCGCAATTCCAAGATTGTTGTGCGCCTCGACATAATCGGACTTTAGCTCAATTGCTTTTCTATAACACTCGATCGCATCCTGAAGTGAGCCCATCTCCATGAGGGCCACGCCGAGATTGTTATATGCCTCCGGAAAACCCGGATTGAGTTCCAGCGCCCGGCGATAGTTCGAAATCGCCTCATCTAATTGACCAAGCCATCTCAGCGCGACACCCAATACGTTATAGGCTTCCGGATCATTGTAGCCAAGCTCCAGTGCCCGACGGCAGCTTAAAGCTGCTTCTGCATATTTCCCCTGTTCACCCAGTAGTGAAGCAAGATTGTGGTGCGCCCCGGCAAACTCCGGCTGAAGCTTCAAGGCCTGCTGAAAGCTTTCCTCCGCCCTAGCAACATGACCTGAATCCTTCAGGGCGACACCCAGATTGTTGTACGCCCCGGCGTAGCCCGGTTCCATCTTTAACACCTTATTGTAGCTTGCGATTGCATCCTCAAACTGTCCAATTTCTTTATATGCATTGCCCAGGCTATTGTGCAGCATTGCATCACGAGGGTTCAGTTCGACTGCTTTTTTCAAGGCAAACAAGGCGTCTTTTCCCTGAGCCCTAAGAGAAGCGCCAAGCAGCTTCCAGGCAACCCCCGAGTCCGGGTAGCGGCTGGCCAATACATTCGATCTTGTTTCAAGTTCTGCAAATCGCCGGTTGTCATACAGGGCGATTAGTTGATCAATTTCGCCCTGAGCCGGCTGAAGTGATGGCGGGTTCGAGCCCGCCTTTGGAAGACAGCAACTTTTGTATTTTTTTCCGCTACCGCAATGGCACGGGTCATTTCTGCCCAACTTAACTGCCATCATCAAGCCCCCATGAAAGAATCCAAGCCTTCAATATCAGTTGGATTGTGACAGCAACATCCTATTGAAACGGTTTCAGATGTGATGCGCAATGCGCTTCATAAGCATAGATGCTGCACGCATGGCGGATTTGACCGGCGCCGGCAATTCCGCCGCGCCGTAATGCACCGCTGTTTGCGCATGGCGGATTTCATCCTGCTTCATCTGCTCGACGATCGCGCGGCTTTTTGCATCCTGCTCGGGTAGTTGATGAAGATGTTCATCCAGATGCGTCTCAACCTGTCGCTCCGTCTCGGCCAGAAAGCCCAGATTCCACTTGTCCCCCAGAAGACCCGCAGTGGCGCCCAAGGCAAACGATCCGGCATACCACAAGGGATTGAGCAAACTCTTGCGCCCACCCAACTCGTTGATACGGATTTCACACCATGCCAGATGATCGGTTTCCTCGCGCGCCGCTTCTTCCAGAGCGGCCTTTGCCGCAGGATTCCTGGCGGTAAGCGCCTGGCCTTGGTACAGCGCCTGTGCACATACCTCACCTACGTGGTTCACGCGCATCAGCGCCTCGGCCTCGCGCTTTTCTGTTTCGTTGAGGCCCTGTTCCGGCAATTCTGCTGCAGGGCTGGGGCGCGCGCCACGTGCCGGCGCAAACACTGTGCGCAGGCTGTTGTCGAAGGCAGTAATCAAATTATCCAGATTCATTTCCTCACCAAGCTTAGATGTCTATACGCTATCTTACCTTCATGCAAGCATCATTGGCTCCCAAGCCAACCTGCTTCTCAAATTATTTCAAGAACTCTAGGCCGTTATATGAATATGCGCCGGCGCCAAGCCAGCTTGATGTCTTTCATGCATCAGCTCGAACGCTCGTTCGATGTTCTTTGTAAACCGGTTTGTGTCAAAAAGCGGGTGGGTTTGACGGTTCAACTCAAGTTTTTTTCTAATGGCCAATAGCTTCTCTGGGCTGGTCGCCAACTCAAGAGCCAACGCCTCATATTGATCAAGCGAATGGGTGATGAGTTCAGGAAGGCCAATGGCATTCAGCAGACTTCCCGCCACCCTTCCCGCAAAAGTTTCGCCTAGGCAGGTTATGACTGGCAAACCCGCCCACAATGCATCGCTTGCCGTGGTGTGGGCGTTGTAATAAAGCGTATCCAGGAAAATGTCTGCCAACTTATGGCGCGCCAAGTGATCCGCCAAACCAACTCGTTGCGCAAATAACAAACGGTCGGCAGATATGCCACGTCTCTCCGCTTCCATTTTCAAATTTGCGCTGGCGACAGGGTTGCCTTCAAAAAGCCAGAGAACACTGCCTGGCATTTTGTGTAGAAGCCTCATCCAGACGTCAAAAACATCCGGCGTAATTTTATAATTGTTGTTAAAACAGCAAAAAACAAAACCGTTATCAGGCAAACCAACTTCGCTACGTCCAGGCGCCCGCCCGGAAATATTTCTGGTTGAATCATTCACCTGATAAGTGTCAGGCAAATAGACAATCTTCTCGCTGTAATACTCTCGGTCTTTTTCTGGTAAAACCAAAGAATCTGCAATCAAGTAATCGATAAAGTTTGCGCCCATCGTTCCCGGGTAGCCCAAATAATTAACCTGAACAGGGGCGGCACGGTTTGCAAAAATTCCAGTACGAGCGTCTTGGGTGAAACCCTTAAGATCAATGGCGATATCGATCTCTAGAATACTAGCTAACTCAGAAATCTCAACATCGCTGCTATCAACCACATCAATAAATCGATCAAATGAAGCTTCCAGCCTAGCGCGCATACCATCCGCCGCGGGCGGGCCCAATGAGAATGCAATCAGTTCAAACTTCGATCGGTCATGCTTCTCAAAGAGTTCCGCCATTAAATAGGAGGTGGCGTGGGCGTGGAAATCGGCAGAAAAATAGCCCAACCGAATACGATCATGTTTGTAGGTTTCGAACTCCTGACTGCCCTTGTGAGGTACAGGAAACTTCTCACCCACATAAATCTCGGTGCACTTTCTTTGCAAAGCCAGGGACGCAGGCGTGGCCAGCAGCGGGAATGGGGTTGATGCCGCTTCCCCGGCCGCAACCGCCCGATTTATATCGTCAAATTCTTCTCGCCAATTACTCCAATCACACAAGTGCATCTTTGTGTGCAGCCTTGTTCCTGGCACATAAGGCATATCAGGCTTAAGCTCTAAAGCTTTTTCGTAATCTGCCAGAGCCGCATCCAGGCGGTTCAGTGCTCTAAGAATATTCCCGCGGTTAGACAGCGCTTCGACCGATTTTGGCTCAAGCGCAATGGCCCTGTCATAATGGGCCAACGCCTCGTCAAACTTGCTTTCCCTGGCCAGGCATTCACCGATATTTATCCACCCCTCCACATTCCCCGGATCCAGTTCGACTGACCTTTGGACGTATTTTCTTGACTCGTATATCTTGCCTTGCTTTAACAGAGCTGCTGAAAGATTAGTTAGGACTGACACACGATCCGGCACCAGATCGTTTGCCTGAAGAAATCTCTGTTCGGCTATTACGAATTTTCCATTCAGCAAGAAATCGAGGCCTTCAAGAAATAATTTCCTGGCCTCTTCATGTTTATCCGTCATCTCTATTTAGCGCCTTTGGGAAAATGGCTTACTGTAGCTTCTCGCCAAGAAGGCCTTGGGCCAACTCTATTAACCGCTGCCTGCCAATCAAATTCACACTATACGATTCAAGTAAAGCCAGTTGCCGGGCGCAGAATATTAAACGCTGGCGCAATTCCCCAACGGAGATGCCCTCAAGATTTCGCATCCCCCATGCAGATTTCATTGTTTGCATTTCATTCTTGCTGCGCTCCATAGATTCGGAAATTGTATTCACCCCATGCAACCTGTAGTCATAAGCAGAGTCTGACAACACAGCCGGGGACTCCCGTTCCAGCGCCCGCAGACAGAAATCCCAGTCATGCACATATCGATAATCCGAGAAGCCACCAAGGCTCTTCCAGAGCTCCTTGGTGAAGAACAAATTACCAGTTGAAATCGCATAATTGAATTGGACAAAACCGCAAGTGATGGGACTCCCGCCGTAAATTCGATCCACAGAAATCATCAGAATATCGGCGTAGCCATTCTGCCCAAGCTGTATATACGTGCCCTTCTCGTCGATATATTCGACGCCAGAGAATCCCCATTCCTTCTTGGTGGCCGTCAATAAACGCACCATGCCATCGACACGACCGGGCAAGTAGCGGTCATCCGAATTGAGCACACCAACATAGCGCCCGCTAGCAAGATCAATACATTCGTTTAGGGTGACGTGTGCGCCGCGGTTTTCCCTTTTCTGAAACTTTACGGGGTAAGGGGACTCCCCCAAAATATCTTCCACTCTCTCAACCGAGCGATCACGCGAACCATCATCAATGATGACGATCTCAATGTGTGGATAGGTTTGGGAAAACACAGACCTTATCGCCTCGACCACATAGGATTCATGGTTGTAGCAAGGGATCACTATTGAAACAAGCGGCAACTCGCCCGACACATCCGGAAGGTCTCTTGCAAATACCGGCGACACAGAATCTTGCCCAACCAAATCCGGGTAAAATATTTTCACAATCCCGCCAACCCGCTCAGAGGCCGTCAGAATGGCCTTTGTAAGATTCTCATCGAAAATTTCATTGCCCACGCTTTCAGACTCGGCTGCATCAAGCAGAAAACTCAACGCTTTTGCATAATCACCCAGTTGACCATGGATCACGCCCAGCATATGGAGCGCGTCAAAGTTGCCCGGGAAGTGTTGCAGAACCAGACCATAAATTTCAAGTGCAGGCTGCAAATCTCCTTGCATATGGAACGTCAGTGCACGCTTCATGGCCTCGTCCAAGCCGAATCGTTCGACAGGTGCCTTGGCCGGCTGCGAAGACTTCTGGCCTTCGGCAACCGCAAGGTTGCCGCAGCAATGCTTGTATTTTTTACCGCTCCCGCAAGGGCACGGTTCGTTTCTGCTGATAACTCGTTCCATCTAATGCCACACTAAATTTGCAGAAAATATCACCACAAAAACAATTCTGATCATGGCTGTGTATTTCATGGGGTTGAATAAATTCATACCCCCGTAGCTTTCAAAAAGCTCCGCATGGCATTCCGCATCTTGTGGAATGATTGCCATAAAATCTCGAAACAAATTTCCTGTCCAAATCGCATTCATCCAGTCATTCTCCATGCATGGCCGAACTAGTTGTCCGACAAGGAGTTGATAAGCCGACTTGAGGTCAAATATGCACGCTCACCAGCCACAGATTGCTTTCTGACCAACACAGAACGGTCCAAGGCCAGCAGCCCTTCCAGACCACGTGTCAGCTCATTCCAGTTTCTAATTCTTTGGGCGGGATCAAGATTCATGCTGACCATGGCCCCATCAATTTTATCCACGTTCAGCACCCCGAATAAATGGGGCACCCCATATGCAAAGGCACAGATATTCCCATGCATGCTGACGCCAGCAAATGCCACTGCATGAGAGATGACAGCAAGCATTTCTTTTACCGTTTTAGCATGGGCAAACCTGAACCGATGGGGAGACGCCTTCGCCAATAGTGAGAGCGTCTCTGCGTCTCCATGACAGAACCCCAGGGGCAACAGGACTACCGGCAGATCATGCCGCTTCGCGAATCCCTCCAGTTGTGATGCAATACCCACCAAATCATGGGTTGCCGCTTCTGACAACTGAAAACACAAATATGGTTGGTCGGCATAAATCCCGACCTTCGATAGAACGTCACGAGCAGCTTCTGCCAACTCGGTTTTGGGGAACAAATCCGAAACCACCACAGCGATATCTGGCGCAACTTCAATCTCTCTTGTAACCCCCGCTTGACGCAGTTTGTCTGCGGACTGCTCATCACGGAGATAAACAAACGAGGATTGATTGAATATTTCCTGCACGTGCTGCCGTTCCTCTGCGCAAAAGTCGAAAGGAATACCGGCAGAAAAAAAAGCTACCGAGTCCGCGCCCGGGCAATTTAGCGGGGACAAGAAGAACGCTCCACGTACGGGCGGCATTCTTTCGATCACAAAATCATTTACGGGATCGGCTCGGCGTGCGGCAGCACTCCCAAAACGGTATCTCACCTGATATGGCCCTTGTTGCGACGCCTGGCTCCACCCTGAAAAATACGTGGTCATTTGCTTCAAATAATGTGAAGCAAGCACTCGATCGTCAAATCGAAGAATGTCCCCGCCACCGATGACAAGTGGGCACCTCGACACGTCGTCAACATAAAGTTGTTTGACCGA
>JAHENE010000268.1 GCA_024643305.1 Thiobacillaceae bacterium
GCCTACCGCTTCGCTCAGCGGCCGGGTAATGGTGCGGGTTACCCACCCGGCAATGACGATGCCCAACAGAATCGCCAGGATGCCGATGGCGATCATCAACATGCGGGCGCTGGCGTAGGTTTTCTCGGCCGCTTGCGCCGCTTCCTGGTTGAGCTTTTCTTCGAGATCAACGAGATCTTTCAGCAGATTCAGCCATTGCCGTTGAGGCGCACGCAAATCCTTCATGAGAACCTTGGTCGCTTCCTCGCCTTTGTTCGCCAGTCCCAGCTCCACCACCTTGGCTGCGATCGGTCTTGCGACGGCTTGCGCTTCCTTGAGCTTGACCATCAGGGTCTTTTCCGCTTCGGTGCCGTTGTGCTCGGCGTACATCTTGTCGAGTTTTGCTTCGGCTTCGCTGTATTCTTCGCCTGATTTCTTGAAGCGCTCCGCCTCCGCTTTCATTTCCGCAGCATCCGTCAGCAGCGCGAGATTACGCAGCGCCACCGCCCGGTCGTAGAGCCGCAGACGCATGCGGGCTGCCAATCGGCCTTCTTCATTGTTGATTTGGGTGATTTCTTTCAATTTGTCGTTGATTTCGCCCATCCGGCTTAATCCCAGCCCGAGAACTGCGGTCAGCAGCAGCAGGACGATACCGAAGCCCAAGCCCAGCCGGGCGCCAACCCTCAAGTTACTGATTGAAAACATTTTTTGCTCCCTTGGAAATAAAGTTCGAAATAGCTCGGTGGCGCTTATTGCACCATCATCTGTTCTGTCAGCGCCATATCAGCGCCGCCCATCAGCTTCTCAATGTCCACCAGGATCAGCATGCGATCCTCCACCGTGCCCAGCCCCGTGATGTATTCGGTGTCGAACGTGCCCGAGAACCCCGGCGCCGGCTTCATCTGCTCCGCGCTCAGCGTAATCACGTCGGACACCCCATCCACCACCATCCCCACCACGCGGCCTGAAATGTTCAGAATAATCACCACCGTGAACTGGTCGTAAGTCGCCTCGCCCAGGTTGAATTTGATGCGCATGTCCACGATCGGCACGATGATGCCGCGCAGATTGACCACGCCTTTGATGAACGCCGGAGAATTGGCGATATGGGTCGGTTCCTCGTAGCCGCGAATCTCCTGCACTTTGAGTATCTCCACGCCGTAATCTTCCTTGCCCAGAATGAAGGACAGGAATTCGCTGCCATGGAGGGCGGCCGTTGCCGGGGCGGCAGCGCCAACCGTGTCGGTTGCCGGTTGCGTCATGTTCTTAACTCCCTTTTATAAAATGCCCGTAAAGCGAGACTTTTTTCACAAAATGCGACGAACTGTCACTGATTGCGGCAGTACCCATTGCAACTTTAGGGAGTTTTAAGAATTATTTTCGTTATGTTGCGGACCGCCATGATTTCGTAAGGTTGGCGTAAGCAAACAGCGCTTCACGAACCGAAACTTGGATACCAACTACGCACGGTCGACCCGGCCGTTCCCTGAATTATTCCTGGGATGTTACTAACCGGTCAGCCAATCCAACCCTTGGGACACAGGCGGATTAAGCCTGCTTTTCCCGTTTTGATGACACAGGATGCGGAAAGTTGTGCTCTGGCTGCTGAGAGTGCCATGTCCGGAACGATTGCCGGTTTGGTATTGGGGGGCGTTGATTAGAAACGCCAGGCAGACCGGGCCAGACGAGGAAGGCACCCGCTGATAATTGGTGCTGGGGATCGCGGTAACGCGATCGAAAACAGGCAGGGTTGGAACGTTATCCAGGCTTTGGCGCGGGGTTAATCCAACGTCCTGAATGTCCGCTTTTGCAGCCAGGAGCGGTCATTCAAAAGCAAACCGGCCGACCACAACTGTCACCGACTTCTGCACGGGCCCCCGCCGATGATAGAGGCAAGCTTTGGCCAGCTTCCGTTCTGTCGTCACTGATTTCCCTTCGTTCAAGACCGGCTGGCCCGCGGTTCTGTTCAGCTCAAGCCCGACCACCAGGTCGCTTTCGGAAACGGCACGTAGAACACGTGCAGAAAGACGAAATAAGCCACAATGCAGGTCAAAAGTGGCACGACCACAGCGAGCATTATGTTGTGGCGCGTTTTTTCCAGCGTCAGATAGATTGATGTCAGTGACATCATGAGCAAGCTGGACAGCCAGAACCCGAAGCCGTACATCACAAACATATAGGCAAGCACGATCACGAAGAACACTACCACGTCGATGAAGGCAATCCGGTCTTTCGAGGTCAAGGGAATTATGTCCGGGAGGCGCTTAATGATTGCCGCGAAAACAACGCGCGCGACCATAGCCACGGCAATTCCCAGAATAAGGTAGAGGGCCAGACGGGGCAATATCCAGTCCTTTACATCAGCCCCGGGGTCGACCCAAAACACTGCGCCGATGCAGAACAGGACCAGCGCGGTCAGGAGGTCTCGGTCAATTAATCTTCGCATGCTGCTTCCTACCCTGCTTCAGCCGTGGTGGCCGTTGACCGGCCCTCGATCGAGTCGCGCGCGCGGTCCCGCGCCCGATCCTTCATGCGTGTCCATACTACGAAGGCAATTGAAAGAACACTCAGCGTGATGAGGATGATATTGAGTGTACCGGTGAAGAAGACATTGCCGATTGAAGTGGCATCGGCTATATACATTGCCTGCACAAGCGAGGGCTCAATGATGGGACCCAGAATCACACCTAGACCGATGGGGCCGGGATGGAAGCCCAGCGGGCGGACAAGGAAAACGAACAACCCGAGCCCAAGCATGATGTAGACATCGAAGATATCGTTTCGAATCGCATAGGCTCCGATCACGGCCAACAGCATGATCAGAGGGGCCAGAAGCCGCAAAGGAATGCGGATTATTCGAACCAAAATAGGTGCGAACAAGCTGCCAAGGATGAACGTCACAATCCCAGCTAGAAACAATGACCAACCGAAGGAATATACGAGTGTTCCGTTGTTCTGGAAAAGTTCCGGGCCAGGATTCAAGCCGCGCAGCATGAGTGCGCCAGCTATGACTGCCGCGGGCGATGAGCCCGGAACACCCAGTGTGACCAACGGGATCATCGCCGCTGGAGCCGCTGCGT
>JAHENE010000269.1 GCA_024643305.1 Thiobacillaceae bacterium
AAGAATTGCACGGTGCATTGCTTCGTCAGCTGGTGTACTCGTTTTCAGTGTTGGCTGTGGAACTGCCCCTTGGCATTCTGCTGGCCCTGTCCATGCCTGCCAAAGGCTGGAAGTCGTCTGCGGTGCTGGTGATAGTTTCACTTTCTCTGCTGATTCCCTGGAACGTAGTCGGCACTATTTGGCAAATTTTTGGCCGCACCGACATCGGACTCATGGGGGCGGCCCTTCTGGGTATGGGTATTGACTACAGCTATACCGGCAATGCCGCGCATGCCTGGCTCACAGTGCTGCTGATGGATGTCTGGCACTGGACGCCGCTGGTGGCCTTGCTGGGCTACGCTGGTTTGCGATCGATACCCGATGCCTACTACCAAGCGGCCGCCATTGATGGGGCCAGCAAACTCGATGTATTTTGGTACGTGCAATTGCCCAAAATGCGCGGCGTTTTGATGATCGCTGTGCTGTTGCGATTCATGGACAGTTTCATGATTTACACCGAACCCTTTGTCCTTACGGGTGGGGGGCCGGGCAATTCAACCACGTTCCTGTCGCAGTTCCTGACCCAAAAAGCAGTGGGGCAGTTTGACCTCGGACCGGCGGCGGCATTCTCACTGATTTATTTTCTGATTATTCTGCTGCTGTGTTTCATTTTGTACAACTGGATGCAGCGCGTTGGAACCCAAGAAAAGGAGGGCGGTCATGACTAGTCCGAAGTTCCAAAAAAGGACGCTGTTCCTGATTGCGTACATCATCTTCGCCTTGTTGCCCATCTACTGGATGATCAACATGTCGTTCAAGACGAACAATGAAATCGTCGCAGGATTTTCGCTGTTTCCAGAGCACTTCACCTGGGACAACTACAACACAATTTTGACGGACCCGGCCTGGTATGCCGGCTATATCAATAGCCTGATCTATGTTTGCATCAATACGGTAGTTGCACTCACTGTTGCCCTGCCGGCAGCTTACGCATTCTCGCGTTACCGATTTCTAGGCGACAAGCACGTCTTCTTCTGGTTGCTCACCAACCGGATGACGCCGCCCGCCGTTTTTCTGCTGCCATTTTTTCAGCTCTATAGCTCGGTTGGCTTGATGGACACGCATATTGCGGTTGCACTGGCGCACCTGTTGTTCAACGTGCCCCTTGCCGTCTGGATTCTGGAAGGGTTCATGAGTGGCATTCCCCGCGAGATTGATGAAACAGCCTATATCGATGGCTACTCCTTTCCCAAGTTCTTCATCAGAATCTTCCTTCCCCTGATCAAGGCTGGCGTGGGCGTTTCCGCATTCTTCTGTTTCATGTTCAGTTGGGTTGAATTGTTGCTCGCTCGCACGCTGACCAGTGTTAATGCCAAACCCATCGCCGCAACCATGACGCGAACCATCTCGGCATCCGGGATGGACTGGGCGACATTGGCCGCCGCTGGCGTGCTCACCATCGTGCCCGGTGCCATCGTGATTTGGTTTGTTCGCAATTACATCGCCAAGGGATTCGCGATGGGTCGTGTTTGACGGGAGATATACATATGTTTCAGTGGATGGCCTGGACCACGCCGGTAGCGGTATTTTTCACCTGCATTGCGCTCATGCTTTGTGGCATGACCATTTGGGAAATCAAATCCCCAACCGACACCCGAAAGGGATTTCTGCCCATGGAGACAACGCGAGGCGACCGGTTATTCATTGGTCTGTTGGCCGCCGCCTACACCAACCTGGCTTTTGTTGGGCTTAGTGGGTGGATGGCCGAGTGGCTATCAATGGAAACTGACCCTTCGATATGGATCAGTTTTATTGTGTCGATTGGGCTGCTCGTGTTCATCATGCGCAAGGGTTAGTCGGTACGGAGCAAACGACCGGCTTGTTTCCCCCTCGAGCCGGTTCAATCTACAAACCAGGGGGTGTTTTGGATCAAAGGAGAATGACAATGAAATTGAAGTATTCCTTACTGGCCGTGGCAGTGGCATCTGCCCTGTCCAGCCAGGTTTGGGCGGATGAGGCTGCAGCCAAAAAATGGATCGATAGCGAGTTCCAACCGTCAACACTTACCAAGGCCCAGCAGGCCGCGGAAATGAAGTGGTTCATTGATGCCGCCAAGAAACTGCAAGCCAAAGGCCTCAAGGAAATTTCGGTCGTCTCCGAAACTATTTCGACGCACGAATACGAATCCAAAACACTCGCCAAGGCGTTTGAAGAGATCACAGGCATCAAAGTTACACACGACCTCATTGGTGAAGGTGACGTGGTCGAAAAGCTGCAGACTTCCATGCAATCTGGCAAGTCGATTTATGACGGCTGGATCACGGACTCCGACTTGATCGGAACCCACTACCGTTACGGCAAGATCATGAACCTGACTGACTACATGGCAGGCAGCGGCAAGGAATGGACCAATCCGGGCCTTGACATCAAGGACTTCATTGGCACGAGCTTCACCACCGCACCGGACGGCAAGTTGTACCAGCTACCCGATCAACAGTTTGCCAATCTTTACTGGTTCCGCGCCGACCTTTTCGCCAAGCCAGAGCTCAAGGCGCAATTCAAAGCCAAGTATGGCTACGACTTGGGTGTGCCATTGAACTGGAGCGCTTACGAAGACATCGCAGCATTCTTCACCAACGATGTGAAGACCATTGATGGCAAACCGATTTACGGCCACATGGATTACGGCAAGAAGGACCCCTCACTTGGATGGCGCTTTACTGATGCCTGGCTGTCGATGGCGGGTTCTGCCGACATTGGTATCCCCAACGGCAAGCCGATTGATGAGTGGGGCATCCGTGCCTCTGCCGATGGCTGCACGCCGCAGGGCGCCTCAGTTGCGCGTGGTGGTGCGACCAATTCGCCCGCTGCCGTTTATGCGCTGACCAAATACATCGACTGGATGAAGCTGTACTCACCCAAGGAAGCCATTGGCATGACCTTTGGTGAGGCTGGTCCTGTGCCAGCACAAGGGCAAATTGCGCAGCAGATTTTCTGGTACACCGCATTCACCGCAGACATGATCAAACCGGGCCTGCCCGTAGTGAATGCAGATGGCACGCCCAAGTGGCGCATG
>JAHENE010000270.1 GCA_024643305.1 Thiobacillaceae bacterium
GCTGGCGCGCACCGTCGAATATTTCCGCATCCCGCGCAACGTGCTGACCATCTGCCTCGGCAAATCCACCTACGCGCGCTGCGGCATCATCGTCAACGTCACCCCGCTCGAGCCCGAATGGGAAGGCCACGTGACGCTGGAGTTTTCCAATACCACGCCGCTGCCGGCAAGAATTTATGCCAACGAAGGCGTGGCGCAAATGTTGTTTCTGGAGTCCGACGAAGTCTGCGAAACTTCGTACCGGGACCGTGGCGGCAAGTACCAGGGGCAGACGGGCGTGACCCTGCCCAAGATTTGAGGAAACAACAATGAGATTCCGTTTCCCCGTTGTCATCATCGACGAAGACTTCCGTTCCGAGAATGCCAGCGGCCTGGGTATCCGCGCCCTGGCCACGGCTATCGAGGGGGAAGGGATGGAAGTGCTGGGCGTCACCAGTTTTGGTGATGTCGCCTCCTTTGCGCAGCAGCAGAGCCGCGCCTCAGCCTTTATTCTGTCGATAGACGATGAGGAGTTCTCCAGTCCGGATCTTGCGAGCCATGCGGTCTCGACGCTGCGTGCCTTCGTCGAGGAAATCCGTTTCCGCAATGCCGACATCCCGATTTTCCTGTACGGCGAAACGCGCACTTCGCGGCACATTCCCAATGATGTGTTGCGCGAGCTGCACGGCTTCATCCACATGTACGAGGACACGCCGGAATTCATCGCGCGTTATGTGGTGCGTGAGTCAAAAGCCTATCTTGATTCGCTGCCGCCGCCGTTCTTCCGCGCGCTCACGCACTACGCAGCCGATGGGTCCTATTCCTGGCATTGCCCCGGCCATTCGGGTGGCGTGGCCTTCCTGAAATCGCCGGTGGGGCAAATGTTCCACCAGTTCTTCGGCGAGAACATGCTGCGCGCGGACGTCTGCAACGCAGTCGAAGAACTTGGTCAGCTGCTTGATCACACCGGACCGGTGGCCGCATCCGAGCGCAACGCGGCACGCATCTTCAACAGCGACCACCTGTTCTTCGTCACCAATGGCACCTCGACTTCAAACAAGATGGTGTGGCATTCAACGGTAGCGCCCGGCGACATCGTCGTGGTGGATCGCAATTGCCACAAGTCCATCCTGCATGCCATTACCATGACGGGCGCGATTCCGGTGTTTCTTACCCCCACGCGCAATCACTACGGCATCATTGGTCCTATTCCCAAGGATGAATTCCGCTGGGAAAACATCGAGAAGAAAATCGCCGCCCATCCGTTTGCCAGCAAGGCCAAGGGCAAGCCGCGCATTCTGACCATCACCCAGAGTACCTACGACGGCATTCTTTACAACGTCGACGCCATCAAGGACATGCTCGATGGCAAGATCGACACGCTGCATTTTGATGAAGCCTGGCTACCGCATGCCACCTTCCACGACTACTATCGCGGCATGCATGCCATTGGCCGCGATCGCCCGCGCTGCAAGGATTCCATGGTGTTTTCCACCCAGTCTACGCACAAGCTGCTGGCTGGACTGTCACAGGCTTCGCAAATCCTGATCCAGGATTCGCAGACCCGCAAGCTGGATCGGGACGTGTTCAACGAAGCCTATCTCATGCACACCTCCACGAGTCCGCAGTACGCCATCATCGCTTCGTGCGACGTTGCGGCTTCGATGATGGAGCCGCCGGGGGGAACTGCGCTTGTTGAAGAGTCCATCGCCGAGGCGCTGGATTTCCGCCGCGCCATGCGCAAGGTTGGCGAAGAATTGGGCGAAACCTGGTGGTTCAAGGTATGGGGCCCCGACAAGCTGGTGGAAGAGGGCATTGGGGAAGCCAGTGACTGGATCATTCGCGACAGCGAACGCTGGCACGGCTTTGGCAACCTGGCCGAAGGCTTCAACATGCTCGACCCCATCAAGGCCACCGTGATTACACCGGGGCTGGATGTGGAAGGTGATTTCGCCGACTGGGGCATGCCGGCATCCATTGTCACCAAGTATCTTGCCGAGCACGGCATCATTGTCGAGAAGACCGGCCTGTACTCGTTCTTTATCATGTTCACCATCGGCATCACCAAGGGCCGCTGGAACACCATGGTCACCGAATTGCAGCAGTTCAAGGACGACTACGACAAGAACCAGCCACTGTGGCGCGTGCTACCTGAGTTCGTGGCCAAGTATCCTCGCTATGAGCGCATCGGGCTTAAAGACCTGTGCAACCAGATCCACGGCATCTACAAGGCCCATGACATCGCCCGCCTGACCACGGAAATGTACCTGTCCGACATGGAGCCGGCGATGAAGCCTTCGGACGCCTTTGCCAAAATGGCGCATCGGGAAATCGACCGCGTGCAAATCGACCAGCTTGAGGGCCGCGTGACCAGCGTGTTACTGACGCCATACCCGCCCGGCATTCCCCTGCTGATTCCGGGCGAGCGCTTCAACCGCACCATCGTGCGCTATTTGCAGTTCGCCCGCGAATTCAATGAGAAATTCCCTGGCTTCGAAACCGACATCCACGGCCTGGTCAAGGAGCAGACTGCGGATGGGGTGAAATACCACGTGGACTGCGTGAGGGCTTGAGTCGTGTTGGGTTGAACCGTGCACTTGGGGGACGCAGGCACGCCCCCTTTCCACATCGCATCTGCTTGTTTTATCTGTTGTTTACGCGTAGAATTCCGCCCTTTCCTTGCTCCACCGTTGCGCAACGGGGGGCTTAATCAACCGAAAGGAGAACTATGCGCCACTATGAAATAGTCTTTATCGTGCATCCCGATCAGAGCGAGCAGGTGCCCGCAATGATCGAGCGTTATCGCACAAACATTACCTCGCGTTCAGGCCAGATTCATCGTCTGGAAGACTGGGGTCGCCGCCAGATGGCCTACCCCATCGCCAAGATGCACAAGGCTCACTACGTGCTGATGAACATCGAATGCGACCAGGAAACCCTGGACGAACTCGAGCATGGCTTCAAGTTCAACGACGCCGTGCTGCGCCACCTCATCATCAACAAGGACGAGGCAGTGACTGCTGCTTCTCCGATGATGAAGGAAGAAAAGGCGCGTTCCGTGCT
>JAHENE010000044.1 GCA_024643305.1 Thiobacillaceae bacterium
TTTCGGGGGCGTGATTTTCAAATAATCCGTACCCTCTTCCACCACCGCGCCGAACTTGCGCAACTCCGTCGCCATAGCTGCAATGCGGTCGGTTTCCTTGACCCGCCAGGAACCGATATTACGCAGCATGGAAGGCCCGTCGGCAAACAGCGCCAGCACCGCCAGAGTCATGGCTGCATCAGGAATGTGGTTGCAGTCCATGTCGAGCGCGCGGATGCGCTCGCTGCAAGGCAATTGCGCCTCGATCCAGTTCGGCCCCATGCCGATTTCCGCGCCCATGCGCGCAAGCGCAGCAGCAAACTGCACATCGCCCTGCAAGGCGTTCCGCCCCACACCAATTACACGCACCGGTCCATGGCCAAGCGCACCGGCTGCCAGGAAATATGAAGCCGAGGAAGCGTCCCCTTCAACCTCGATTTCACCAGGGCTCTGATACGTTGCGGCGGGCACGGTAAAACTTTCCCAGCCCTGCTGCGCTACCTTGACGCCATAACGTGCCATCAACCCCAGCGTGATCTTGATGTAGGGCTTGGAGATCAGTTCGCCATCCACCTTGATCGTGACCTCCCTGCCCAGGAGTGGCGCAGCCATCAAGAGACCCGTTAGAAACTGGCTGGAAACATTGCCCTTTACAGTTACTTCCGGCGTATCGCCAACATTGGCAGGATGAATATGTAGCGGAGGGAAACCCTCGTTGCCCAGGTAATCGATGCGCGCACCCAACTGTCGAAGCGCGTCCACCAGATCACCGATGGGTCGCTCATGCATGCGCGACACGCCCTTCAGCACATAATCACCACCCGACAATGCGCAAGCTGCCGTTAGTGACCGGAAAGCCGTGCCGGCGTTACCGAGAAACAGTTCCGCCTGCTTGACCGGGAAAGCGCCGCCAATGCCTTCAACCTGATAGTTATCGCTGTCGGGATGACGCTTCCACTTCACTCCCAATTTTGAAAGCGATTCGAGCATGACCTGGGTGTCGTCCGAATCCAGCAACTCCCTGATTTCCGTCGTGCCTGACGCCAGTGCCGACAAGAGCAGCACCCGGTTGGAAATGCTTTTCGAGCCCGGCAGTTTGACCATGCCGGAAGCGGAATTGAATGCAGGTAAGTCGAGGTGTTCCATATAAAAATCTGGCGCTGAGGCGCTGTGAATTCAGGCGGAGCTATTCCTTGCCCCAGTTACGCCGGGCATTGCTTGCCCGGCTGAAAATCGTTTCCAGGGCTTCCGCATCACCCTTGTCCAATGCGGCTGTGATTTCATCCAGTTTGCCACGATAGGCAGCGAGTTCGGAAAGCAAGGCTTCGCGGTTGGCCAAGGCAATGTCGCGCCACATTTCCGGGCTGCTGCCTGCAATGCGCGTGAAATCACGGAAGCCGCTTGCGGCAAAGCTGAAATAATCATCCGCCTCTGCGCGGCCCGCCAGTTCATCCACCAGCGCAAAGGCAGCCAAGTGCGGCAAGTGGCTCACCGCGGCAAATATACGGTCATGTCGTGCAGCATCCATTCGCACGACCAGAGCACCCGCATTTTGCCACATGGCAGAAACCAGATCCGATGCTGCCTGATCGGTCTCTGCTTCCGGGCAAAGCACTACGTTCCTGTTCTGGAACAATTCGGCACGTGCGGCATCAGGTCCGTTGCTTTCGGCCCCGGCAATGGGATGGCCCGGCACATAATTGGAAAACGCTGGCCCCAGAATTTTGCGTGCTGCAGCGATCACATTGGTCTTGGTACTTCCTGCATCGGTCACAACAGTATTTTTTCCCAGATGCGGCGCAATGGACTTCAATACGGATTCCATCTGCGCCACAGGCGTAGCAAGCATCACAACATCCGCTCCGGCAATCTGCGCCGGCGAATCGGCAATGAGATCGATCAGGCCCAGGGCCTTGGCCTGTTCCAGCGTCTCGCGTCGACGGCCCAGGCCGATGATTTCATCCACTACGCCAGCCTGCTTTAACGCAGCAGCCAGCGAACCGCCGATCAGGCCGACGCCGGCAATCACCATACGATGGATGTGCAAACTCACAGGCAGGCCTTCAGGGCATCGAGGAAACGAGCATTTTGCGCTTCCAGCCCGATTGAAACACGCAAAAATTCCGGCAAGCCGTAATTTCCAACCGGACGAACTATCACGCCCCTTTTAAGCAGTTCCTTGTTGAGGCGCGCAGCATCGCCCACCTTCGCCAGCAGGAAATTTCCTCTGGAAGGCACATGCTTGATTCCCAGCGCATCGAGCCCTAGTTGAAGCTGTTTCATGCCTGACTGGTTGACCCGATAGCTTTGTTCGAGAAAGTCTTCATCACTGAGCGCCGCCTCGGCTGCCGCGAGTGCAGGAAGATTCACATTGAATGGATGCCGCACACGATTGAGCAAATCGATGACATCCGGATGCCCCAGGCCATAGCCCACCCTCAGCCCCGCAAGTCCGTATGCCTTGGAGAAGGTGCGCACGATCAGCAAATTTGGGTAACGGCTCAACCAGGAAACCGTATTGAAACGCTCAACTGGTGGCAGGTATTCGCCATAGGCTTCATCCAGCACCACCAGCACATGCGATGGCACATCTTTCAGAAAGGCTTCAATTTCAGTCCATGACAGGAAGGTGCCGGTGGGATTATTGGGATTGGCGATCCACACCACGCGCGTGTCGTCGCGGATGGCGCCACGCATGGCTGCGAGATCATGTCCGTAATTAATCGCGGGCACTTCAATGCCCTTTGCGCCTACGGTCAGTGTAGCAATGGGATACACGGCAAAGGCATGCTGTGCATACACCGCCGAAGTGTTCGCACCGAGGAAGGCGCGTGCAGCCATGTCAAGCACATCATTGGAACCGTTGCCCAGCACGATATTTTGCTGGGTGACATTGAATTTTCGGCACAGCGCCGACTTCAAGGTGAAGCCTGCGCCGTCCGGGTAAAGCGAAATTTCCTTCAGGCTGTCTTGTGCAGCCTTCAATCCTTTGGGGCTCGGCCCCAAAGGATTCTCGTTTGATGCCAGTTTGACGATGCCGGATTCCTCCAGCCCCAGTTCGCGTGCCAGTTCGGCAATGGGCTTGCCAGGCTGGTAAGGCGCGATCGAGCGAACATGATCGAGAGAAAAATCACAAACCGACATCGTTCAAATAGCAAAACAATTCAGATCAGGCTGTTACGGAACAAGGCAAATCTTGCCCGTCTGCGAGCAGCAAGCTTTCGGCCCATTGGGTGGGGGGCAGCTCGAGTAAATGCAGCCAGTCGGACAGACCGGCACCACAGCGGACTGCGGTTTAAGTGCTTCGTCGACAGCAGGCGCGTTGCTCATAGCCCCATCGGCTGGCGCTGGCATCGTAGCATTTTCTGCTACAGGTGCAGCTTCGGGTGCTGGTGCGGTTTCCGCCGCAGGAGCCGCCGCCGTTGCGGGTTCTGCGGGCGCGGCGGCCTCTTCCTTTTTACCGCATGCCGTCACGAGCACCAGACTCAGGGCCAATACGCCAAATTTGATCATATTCATCTCTCACTCCCTCTGTTGTGTTGCACAAAAAACCGCCCTTGCTGTCTTTTTGTCCGGGCGGCACCCATCACCGAAATTCCTAGAAACTCATTCTGGCCGTGCCAAACACCAGACGCCCCTTGCTGAATCGCGGCGCCAGCGGATCGCTCTCGGTATATTCGAAATCGCTGTCCAGCAGGTTGCGCACGCCCAGTTCGATCTGCCCGAGTGGCAGCTTCCATTGCACGCTGGCATTTACCTGCGTTGATGTGTCATTAAAGGGACCGACATAGAGGTAGTCCCCATCCACCCAGTTGCGGCTGACTTCGCCCTTTAACGTCAGCTTCGAATCCAGGAGCCAGCTTGCCGTCAGCTTGAGGTTGCGCAAACGCTGTTTATAAATGGAATCCAGCTCAAAAGAGTAATCAAGATTTTTTCGCATTTCGTAACCGGCTCCGACACTCGCATTCAGCCTGGAAGTGGCGGGCAGCCAACCCAATTTCGCCTCAGCTTCCCTATGGTCAAACCTAAAAGAGTTTTGGTCCTTGAGTTTCCTGATTTGGGCTTCGCTGCTGAACATCCAATCAGCGGCGAAACGGTGATCAAGTCCCAGTCCGGCAAATTTGACCTCTTTATCAAGATCGCTAGGGCGCAAGTTGACGATACCGGAAGTCTCGACCGGTGCAAGCGAGGCTGATCCCACTTCCCGCATGCCCACATCCTGGCCAAATGCCAAACGCACATGAGTCGCAGAAGAAGGGCTATATGTTAACCCGAGCTTTGGGGTCCAAGCTTTAACTTCAAAACTCCAGGGATACGGGTCATCTGGGCATTGCGCGACGTAAGATGATTTACTCCATACTCTGCCGAACCCTGCATCCAGAATCCAGTTCTTGTCCAGTTGCGCTTTTTGCGAGATGTAAATATTTTTGGATTTATCCTCTCCCTCCAAATCGCCCGCTGGCACCTCTTCCCCACAATATACAGCCCCTGGAAATTTGATCTTCTCTTGATAATCCTGAATACCGGCAACGAAGAGGCCTAACCGGTTGTTCTGGCGGTATTGAAGTTCTCCGCTGTCCGCCTTGCTGTTACCAGGCTGAGTGCCAGGCCAAGGGTAAACGTATTCCACCTGCTGGTCAGTATGCTGCCGACTTACCAATGCGCGAATCTCCCCGCCATTGCCCAGTTTCTGGCTCAAACCCACGCGACCCGTCCATGAATCGTCATGAATGTTCGTCATCGTATCCCAGATATTGGGATAGAAGATCTCCCCACGATCTGAGTTGTAATCACGATAACTGACGAATATCCGCGTGGTATCCGTCGGATCCCATTTCAGTATGGTTTCCCAGACCGTGTTGGCCAGATCGTTGAAACTGGAAAAGCCTTCCGTTTCGTAATAACGGTGTGCCACGCTAATGCCAAATTGTCCGCCCCCAATGGCTGCTCTCACCTGCTCTCCCCAGGTCAGGCGATTTCCCATAATGCCATCCAGTTCCACATGGGCTGGTGACCCAAACAGCGCGCCATAATCGCCATAGCTGGCCTGCTGCCCCGACAAGCCCTCTACCGCGCCATGCTGGGGTGTCTGAGCGCCTGTCTGCCCGGCACCATCGCCATAAACATCCAGCGTCACGGGCAAAGCATCCAGTGAATCGTTGAACAAGCTTTGCAAAGAAAGGCTGCGGCGGGCGTTTTCAGCATGTTGCTTGCCATGCAGAACCTCGGCCTGGTTCTTCAAGGTCACGGCATTCTTCTCACCCGCGCCATCTGTCAGCGTGAGCCAGGCCATCTCGTTCATCCCCAGGCTGCGATAGGTATCAGCCAAATTGGCCTGCAGGGTTTGCTCGTCTTCGTTGAGCAGATTTTCGCCTCGGTAAACCGCGCGTGCAGTCTTGCGGGCAGAAGCTTCCTTGAGGCTTTCGAGCGCAGCGCCGGGCTGGCCGGATTCGTTTTGCGACTGTGCCAGGTAAATCCACGGCGCAGGATCCTGTGGGTCAAGTTTGATCGCTTTTCGATATGCAGCTTGCGCTTCCTGCAAGTGTCCGCTTTGGTACAAGGCGCGGCCAAGATAAGTTTGAATAGCACCACTGGAAGGGTCGGACTGGGCGGCCTTGCGCAGGACCGTCAGGCTCTCTTCAAGTTTCCCCTGACGCGCTTTGGCAAGACCGAGACCCAACAGGGATTTGGCATCCTCTGGGTCGCGTTTCAGAGCTATTTCGAAGGCGCGCTGCGCTTCTGCCGGCTTGTCTTCTATCAGACGCACCAGACCAACCACCGCCATGACATACGGGGATTTAGGCGCAAGTTCACGCGCATGCATGGCTCGAGTAGATGCCCGTTGATTTTCGCCCAGACTCAAAGCCAGTTCAGCCTCCCGTGCAAGATTGAGTGCGTCCGCAGGGCCTTTGGCATTAAGCGCTGCCATAACATCCGAAGCCTGCCCAACTTTTCCCTGGGCCTGCAGCACGTATGTAGTTATCCGCATCACCAGAGGGCCACCACCAAGTCTCTGAGCTTTTTGCACAGCGTTCCAGGCGGGATCAATCTGGCCTTGCAGAAGATGGGCCATACCCATCAGGGCATGCGCTTCTGCCAGTTCCGGATGGCTTTGCAGAAGTTTTCCCAGTATGTCCTGGGCTTGACCAGGCTGATCACCTTGAATGTAGAAACTCGCACGCAACAGTTGCGTGTCAGGCAGGTCAACTTCTTCCCCCGGCTGTTCCAGCAATCCGATGGCCTCAATGAAACGTCCCGACTGCTGGGCCTCAATCGCATCCCTCATGATGGGGGTCTGTTGAGCGGGAATGTATTGCGTGGTTTCGAACGGTAGTATCCACTGTGCACGGTTTCCTGTCTGAATAGTGCGCTCGCTGCGCACGCTCTCGGCGCTGCCCAGGAAATCAATCTCCCCAGCAGCATGCACAGCAGTTGACAGCAGCCCCGACAGGACAGAAAACCAAAATACGTTTTTCATTGATAGCTCTTGGTACTACGGGCTAGTAGTAAATAGTTAGTTTCCGGATTCGCGTAAGTATGCCAGCATTTTGCCGGCTTAACCCATTACGCGCGGATATGAACCCAATACCTTGAGCAAGAGTGCGCGGGACGTCACTTCACGGAGCGCTGAAGCCACTTTTTCATCCTCCCGATGCCCCTGGATATCGACGAAGAACAGATATTCCCAGTTGGCGCCCTTGGCCGGGCGGGACTCAAACTTGGTCATGGACACGCCCGCGTCCGCCAAGGGTTGCAAGAGCTTGACTACCGCACCCGGGGCGTTTGCGGCTGACATGGCCAGCGAAGTCTTGTCACGCCCGGAGGGCAGTGCATCATGATCTGACAAAACCAGAAAGCGCGTAGTGTTGTTTGGCTCGTCTTCGATGCGCGGCACGACGACATTGAGACCATAAGTCTCAGCCGCGATCTCGCCGGCAATGGCCGCCGAGCCAGAATCTTCGGCCGCCAGCCGCGCGCCCTCTGCATTGCTCGAAACGCCCACGCGTTCGGCATTGGGCAGGTGCTGATTCAGCCAATGCTGGCATTGTGCAAGCGACTGGGAATGACCATATACCCTGGCTATTCCTTCCTGACCCGATCCTTTGCGCAGCAGGTTCTGATGAATCGGCAACAGGACCTCGCCGCAGATTTTCAGCGAACTACCCACGATCAGATCCAGCGTGCGCGAAACTGTACCTTCAGTCGAATTTTCCACGGGAACGACCGCGTAATCGGCGCGCCCGGTTTCCACGGAACGAAAGGCCTCGTCTATGGTGCTGCAAGGAAGATTTCCGACCGAATGTCCGAAATGCTTGAAGGCGGCTGCCTGACTGAACGTGCCTTCCGGACCCAGATAGGCAATGCGCAGATGCTGCTCCAGATCGCGGCATGCCGACATGACCTCTCTGAAAAGAAGTTCAATGCTTTCCGGCTTCAGCGGCCCGGGGTTTTCAGCGCACAGCCGGCGCAATACCTGAGCCTCGCGTTCAGCACGGTATATCTGACCGTCCTTGATATGACCAACCGCCTGCGCCAGCCTTGCGCGCTCGTTCAGCAGGCGCAGCAGCTCGGCATCAATCGCGTCGATCTGGTCGCGCAGAGCGCCAAGTTCGTCACTCATCTGCAGGCAAATAACGCACGTTGAGCACGCCGGTAATGGAAGCCAGTTTTTGCAGCACCGCATCCTTTACCGGACTGTCCACATCGACAAGGGTGTAGGCCATGTCGCCCTTGGATTTGTTGACCATGTTGTGGATATTGAGCCCTGCTTCCGCAAGTACGGAAGTAATCGATCCCATCATGTTGGGCACGTTGGCATTGGCGAGAGCCAGCCTGTAAGCAGATTCGCGGCCCATTTCCACATTGGGAAAGTTGACCGAATTGAGAATGTTGCCGTTTTCAAGAAAATCAGTGACCTGCTGCGCCACCATGATGGCGCAGTTCTCCTCCGCTTCTTCGGTTGATGCACCCAGATGCGGCAGGGTAACGACCTTGGGATGGCCCTTGAGGGTATTGGCCGGGAAGTCGCATATGTAGGAACCCAGCTTGCCTGCATTCAGCGCCTCGACGACCGCTGCATTGTCCACCGTTCCCTCGCGCGCGAAGTTGAGGAGGATCGCATCATGCCGCATGGCCGCGATGCGTTCGGAATTAATGAGGTTACGAGTGGCCTCGATGAGCGGAACATGCAGCGAAACGAAATCGCTTTGGCGCAGAAGGTCCTCCACGCTGGCTGCCTTCTTTACCTGCGCCGGCAGCCGCCAGGCTGCCTCCACGGTAATGCCCGGGTCAAAACCAACCACGTTCATGCCCATCTTGATTGCGGCATCTGCCACCAGAGAACCGATGGCCCCAAGACCGATGACACCCAGGGTGCGGCCAGGCAATTCGCCGCCGGCAAATTTTTTCTTGCCGGCCTCGGTGGCCTTGTGGACCTCTTCGTCAGAACCGGTGAGGCCCTCGCAGAACTTGACCGCGGGAACAAGGTTGCGCACCCCCATCAACATGCCCGCGATAACGAGTTCCTTCACCGCATTGGCGTTGGCGCCCGGTGCATTGAACACCGGAACGCCACGTTCGCTCATGACCTTGACCGGAATATTGTTGGTCCCCGCCCCGGCACGTCCAATGGCCATGGTGCTGGCAGGTATGGCCATGTCGTGCATATTGTGCGAGCGCACCAGGATGGCATCCGGCTCGGGAAAATCACCGCCGACTGAATACGTTTGCGGCAGTTTTGCCAGACCCTTGGCGGAAATGGCGTTGAGTGTAAGTATCTTGTATGCCTTGGCCATCTTTGTCTTAACCCTGGGCCTTCTCGAATTCGCGCATGTAATCGACCAGCGCCTGCACGCCTGCCTTAGGCATGGCGTTGTAGATGGAAGCGCGCATGCCGCCTACCGAACGGTGGCCCTTGAGTTGCAGCAAGCCACGTTCCTTTGCGCCTTTCAGGAAGGCCTCATCCAGCGCCGCGTCATTGAGGGTGAACGGAACGTTCATCAGCGAGCGGTTGTCCCTGGCCACTGGTGAGTTGTAAAACTCAGTGCCATCGAGCGCGTCATACAGCAAACCGGCTTTTTCACGGTTGACCTTTTCCATGGCGACAAGGCCGCCCTGCGCGATGATCCACTTGAACACCAATCCGGCCACATACATGGCAAACGTCGGTGGGGTGTTGTACATGGACTCGTTCTCGCTGTGCGTCTTGTAGTCGAACATGGTTGGCGTTCCAGCCACTGCCTGACCAATCAGGTCTTCGCGCACGATGACAATGGTTAGTCCGGCAGGGCCGATGTTTTTTTGCGCGCCTGCATAAATCACGCCGAATTTCGACACATCGATTGGACGAGACAGGATGGTCGAAGACATGTCCGCGACCAGCGGCACGCCACCGGTTTCCGGCGTCCAGAAAATTTCCACGCCGCCTATGGTTTCGTTGGGTGTGTAATGCACGTAGGCGGCATTGGCATCCAGCTTCCACTGACCCTGCGCAGGTGCGTAGGAAAAGTTCTTGTCCTCGCTGCTGGCAACCACGTTCACGCTGCCGAACTTCTTGGCTTCCTTGATCGCCTTCTTGGACCACTCGCCTGTGTTCAGGTAATCCGCGCTGGTTTTGCCGCGCAGCAGATTTATCGGAACCATGGCGAATTGGGAGGAGGCGCCGCCTTGCAGGAACAGCACCTTGTAGTTAGATGGAATGCCCATCAGTGTACGCAGGTCGGCTTCCGCCTCTGCGGCGATGCCCATGAATTCCTTGCCGCGATGCGACATTTCCATGACCGACATGCCACAGCCATGCCAGTCGACAAGCTCCTGCTGAACCTGCTGCAAAACGGCCTTGGGCAAAACCGCCGGGCCTGCGCTGAAATTGTAAATGCTCATTGTTCCTTCTTTGCTGTGTTATCAATTGCGAGAATCTCTGCGCTTGTCTTGCCGGTATGACTGTAGCCGACAAAACTTGCCCCTGCCTCAATGTCCAGCGAAATTGAAGTCACATCTCCATGGACTTCGCCTTTGCTGTGAATTCTTAGTTGTTCCGTGGCAGTCAATGTCGCTTTGACACGACCATGAATGACGATGTTGCGAGCCCTGACTTCCTTGCCCTCAACAACTCCGGTTGTGGACACCTCCAGGTCGCCATCGGCTCTAACATTACCGAGAATCGTGCCGTCCACGCGGAGATTGCCTGCTGCGTGAATGTCGCCCTTGACCTCGCTGCCCTTGCTAACGAACGTCATCGCCATGTTTTGGCTGTCAACTTTTTTTTCTTCGCTCGCTGGTTTTGTTGTTTTGAATACCATTCTCCGTCTCCTTTTTGTATATGGCCTAGTTAACCTTTAGATAGCGTTCAGGATTTACAGTTTGTCCGTTGTAATAGAGTGTGTAGTGCAAATGCGGCCCGCTGGAGCGTCCTGTATTACCGGAGAGCCCAATAACCTGGCCTTTTTGCACTTCATCGCCGACCTTGACACGCAATCTGGATAAATGGGCGTAAACACTGCGGTAACCAAAGCCATGGTCGATGCCGACACGGTTGCCGTTTGGTCCTTCATAACCTGCCGCCACAACCCGGCCCGGTGCGGTTGCAAGCACAGGCGTGCCGGAATCGGCAACAAAGTCGATACCGTTATGAAATTCATGGCCTTCGCCAAAAGGATTGGATCTTATTCCGTAGGTGGAGCTGACGTCTGCCTGTATTTTCACCGGCATTCCCACGGGGCGGGAAATCTCCCGCTCAAGAGTGGTCTCAAGCTCCGGCAACAATGTGGTTACGCGCTCATCCAGCAGAGAAAACTCGGCATCCACAATCTGGCCGACATTATTCAAATCCAGGGGGATCGCAACACCACCTTGCGGTTTGTCTTCCTGATTCTCGACCGGAAATTTGGCCCGGGTACGGCTCACCAGACCATGCACCCCCGCCGCGAGCTGTTCCACCCGTTGCTGCAGGCTGAACAGGTGTTGCCCCATGTTCTGCTTTTCCTCACTCAGTTTTTCATTGTTGTTCTCAAGCAAGGCAATTTTTTCCGCCTGGGCGTCGGCGCGAGCTATGGCCTCCATGTTGGAGATATGCGAGTAGGCCACGTAAAAAGTGCCGACAAACCAGACCAGGAAAACCGCCCCCAGCACATTCCCACCCTGCTTCAAAGTATCGAGATTGATGCGGAAGGTATGCGCAGCATGCCCAGTGCGGGCCACCACAATTTCCAGATAATGAGGGTGCTGACCGGCACGGCCGGTCGGCTTGCGGAAATAATCGCGCAACCTCAACAACATTACTCGCCATCCTCACTTTCCTGGATGGACTCGACGCCGATGAGCTTCTGACCTTCATCCAGGTTGATGAGCGTGACCCCCTGG
>JAHENE010000271.1 GCA_024643305.1 Thiobacillaceae bacterium
AGTACAGGTCGACCCCGGAGTAGGTACCCTGCACAAAAGCCCCTAGATTGGGCGCCAGTTTGCCTGCAACAAACAGCGAGACTTCCTGCAGCACGGCATTGTTGTTGGACTTGAAATGACCCGGGTCCGGCAAATCCTTGCTGGTATGCGTCCAGTTGGCTGAGACCATTCCTGATAATGGCAGCAACCAATCCTTGCTATTGCTGTCCGTATAGCCGCGCAGCTTGAAGTTCATGCCATACGGCGTCAGTTGCGGGCCAAATGCACCCACGTGACAGGCCGCACATTCGGCGCCAGTTTGACGGGCAAAACTGGGCACGGCCTGGGCATCCGATATCAGCAGGATATTTATTCCGAGAAACGTTCCAATGATCCACGAAAGATGCATTACCTTGAAGAAGCCACGTTTGCGAAACAGGAAAGACATGATGAGTTTTGCTCCATGTAAAAAGTAGGGTGTTTCTTGTGTCGGACGGCTAGATGGTATGGAGGCACCTGAAGTTCTTGATTGCAGGGCGCATCGCATGCAATTAACCAGAGCACGTACGCCGTACCTTAAATTCATGTGGGTTAATCGAAACTTAAAAGATTTTTAAGTGTTTCTTAAGTCAATGAGTAGAAAATGGAGAAGTTCCGGCTGTATCCGGTTTTGCGGCGGGTTTGGAGCCTGTTTGTATGAAGCTGTTGTTTGCTGAAGACGATGCGATGATCGGCGAAAGCGCAAGGGATGGACTGCGCCAGTCCGGCTTTGTGGTGGACTGGGTGCAGGACGGCCGTGCCGCCGAACTGGCGCTGCGTACTGGGCAATATACCTTGCTGCTGCTGGACCTTGGTCTGCCGCATAAGGATGGATTGACCCTTCTGCGGGACTTGCGTCAATCGGAGAGTGATTTGCCGGTGGTGATCATCACGGCGCGTGATGCGGTTGCCGATCGTGTTGCCGCACTCAACATGGGCGCCGATGATTACCTCATCAAACCTTGTGACCTGGACGAAATGGTTGCCCGCATACATGCTGTGATACGCCGCCATGCGGGGAGGGGAAATCCGGAGCTTGTGGCCGGCGCATTGATACTCAACCCCTTGACCAGAAAAGTCGCCCTGGAAGGCAAGCCTGTGGCACTTTCACCCAAGGAATTTTCCCTGCTTGCGGCCTTGATGCACACCCCGGGAAAAGTGATCTCGCGGCGCGAACTGGAAGAAAAGATTTATGGCTGGAATGACGAGGTGGCCAGCAATGCCATTGAGGTGCATCTGCACAATCTCCGCCGCAAGCTTGGCCCGGAGGTGATCGCCAATGTTCGCGGCGTAGGCTACAAAGTGGCAGAAGCAGGTAATGACGATACGTAAACGGTTGTTACTGTGGCTGATTTCGGCATTGCTGCTGACAGCGGTGCTGGTCAGCTGGGGGACGTACCGGCTGGTCTGGCAGTCATTCCAGCACATCCGCGATCACGAGCTGATGCAGATTGCCTATTCGGTGGTTCGCCATGGCTACGACGGTGATCCGCCCGGCGTTATCCCCGAGATTCATGATGAAGATGACAGCCCCGATGAGGAACTGGGCTTGTTCATGAGCCAGATCTGGGACAGGCAGGGGCGGCTGGTTTATTCCTCGGTGGACGGAGGGGGGCCGGCCATGCTTCCAGGCGATGGACTCAGGACGATCAAGTGGGATGGCAAGGACTGGCGGGTATTCAGGCTCAAAGGCCAGGACATGACGGTGCAGGTGGCGCATTCGCTTGAGAGCAGGGAACTCATGCTTTCGCATCTTGCGCTGAAGATGCTCATGCCGATGGCGATTCTCTTGCCGCTACTGGGAATTTTCATCTGGCTGGCGGTGGGGCGCATCCTCAAACCGCTTGAGTTCATGCGGCAACAGGTCGAGACACGCAAGTCGGATGATCTGACGCCGCTGAACCCCGGCCCCTTGCCGGCTGAGCTGAATGCGCTGGTGCTGGCGTTGAACAGCCTGCTTGCGCGCCTTGGCTCCGTGATTGCGACGCGGCGCAGATTTATCGACGATGCTGCGCATGAATTGCGCTCGCCGCTTGCGGCCCTGAAGTTCCAGGTCCAGACAGCGCAGCGGGTCCATGATCCCGAAGAGAAAAAGAAGGCATTGGTCAGACTGGAAGCCGGGATCGACCGGGCAAGCCATTTGTCCGAGCAATTGTTGACGCTGGCAAGACTTGATGCCGATACTGCATCAGGAACGCTGATGGATGTCAGTTTGGACGAGGTTGCCCGTCAGGCAGTAACCGAGTTTTCCGACCTTGCCAAATCGCGTGGCATCGATCTGGGTCTGACCGAATGCCAGCCCTTGAAGGTTCTGGGCATGGCCGATAACTTGCGGGTATTGATCAACAACCTGACCGACAACGCGATGCGTTATACCCCGGCGGGCGGGCGTGTAGATATTGCCGTACGCGAGGAAAATGGGCGCCCCATACTGGAAGTGCTGGACACCGGGCCTGGCATCCCCAAGGAGCTGCGCTCCAGGGTGTTCGACCGCTTTTACCGGTTACCTGGAACCTCCAGCGGCGGAAGCGGGCTTGGCCTTGCAATTGTCAGGTCCATTGCCAAAGCGATGAAAGCCACCATTACACTGGACGAAGGGCCAGAGGGGGGGCTGGTCGTGCGTGTGACCTTTTAGCGCTTGCCGCCAAGGATTCCGCCCAATACGCCGCGTAATATCTGCCGACCAAGCTGGCTACCGACGCTACGTGCGGAACTTTTCACCATCGCTTCGACCACACCCTGACGGCGGCTGGTACCGCCAAGCAATTCTCCCAAACCACCTAACATGCCACCACCGGACCGGTTGCTGGCGGTTTCTTTCGAGTGAGCGGCCTCTGCGGCCTGGGCCTGCTTCTCTTGAGCGCGTGTCTTGAGCACTTCGTAGGCTGAATCACGATCCACGGTTTTTTCATACACTCCGGCAACCAGCGAGTTGCTGATCAGGGTCTGGCGCTGCAGCGGCGTGATGGGTCCGATCTGGCCGGTAGGTGGAACGATGAAGGCGCGTTCGACAATGC